>SCTL01000065.1 GCA_004297495.1 Verrucomicrobiota bacterium | reverse complement strand
AAGCGCATTACCTGGACCGACGCTCTCGGACGGGAGACGAGAACGGAGATTCGAAGTGCCGCCAACGTGTTGGTGCGCGAGTCCAGCGTTGCTTACGCGTCGAACCATCAGAGCACCACCGTGACCAACGGCTCGGGCGGGAACGCACTCATCTCCACCGCCTACACGGACAACGATGGCAAGACCGTGCTCTCCATTGCCTTTCCGTATGCGAATGTCCGCGAGTTTACGCGCCGCACGTATGATCTCGCGGGAAATCCCGAATCGTCGGCGCGCTACGTGGCGACCAACTCGGCCACGACACCACCTTTCAGCCAGGAATTATACGCGTATGACGGCTTGAACCGGCTGATCATCAAAGCTGACCGCGATGTCGCGCTGACTTATTTCAATTACGACGCAGCCGGGAACCTCACCAATCGCGAGATGCCGGGCGGACTGAAATGGCGGGCGGAATACAATCCGGCGGGCCAGTTGCTCAAGTCGTTCAATCTCGCCGCCGACAACACGGGCACGCGCACAAACACTTACACGTATAATTCGGCGAACACTCCTTTCGCCGGATTACAGCAAACTCACACGGACGGGCGCGGCGTCGTCTGCACTTCGTCTTATGACGATTTTCTGCGTCCACTGACAAACAGTTACAGCGGGTCGCTCGCGGAACACAATTTGACCACGGTATGGTCATACGACGTTCGCGGATTCGTGACGGACATCACGGAGAGTTTCGCCTCATCAAGCACCGGGCCGACCACCGCCGTGACCCGGACCTATGATGGCAACGGCCTGCTAACCGGTGAGGACGTGCGGATAAATTCAGCCCTCCAGTCCGGCGCAAGCCACGGTTGGAATTCGGCGGGCCGTCGCACCACGCTCAACTTCGCAAACATGAAATACGGGTTCGGCTGGCAGGCAGACGGACAAATGGCTTCCGTTTCGGCCGGATCGATGAGCGGCAGTTACTCCTATGGCACTGGCGGCCTCTTGACTAGCCGCTATGCCAACAGCCTCTCGGTGAACGTAACTTCACGCGACGGTGCGGGCCGTGTGCTGGCGCAAACCAGTTCGATCAATGGCACCACACGTCTGAGCGAAACGCTGGCGTGGACCGGTGATGGATTGCTTTCCGCACACACTGTGGCCCGGTCGGATTTTACGGACACACGAAGTTACGAGTATGCCGACGATTCCCGGCGTCTGGCGACGGAGCGGGTAAGTTTGGACGCGGCCAAACGCTGGACAAATGTGTTCAGCTACGATCAAGGCGTCGGCGGTCTGGCGGGCGTGCTGACCAAAGTTGCAGAACCGCAGGCGGGCGGCGCCGCTTGGACGGCGAGTCTGGATGCGTTTGATCGCATCGAGCGCGAAACCAACAATGTCATCCGGCGCGTGGCGTATGGCCGCATGAACGCGAGCCTGCCGTGGGCCACGCCCAGCGTGCTGTTGGATGGGCGATCCGAGCCGCTGAACTTGTTGACCACGGGAGAAACGAACTGGCCGACGCAATGGCGGACAGTGATGGAACTCCGTCCGGGCACCCATACGCTCCAAGCCGTGGCCGCGCATTCGAGCGGGCGGTTTACCACCAATACGAGCGTGACGTTCACCAACACCGCGGTGGACACGACAACGTTGAGTCATTTTGCGGAAGGGCAGCTGAGCTATCGGGTGTGGCGCAATCAAGCGGGCCAGACCAACCGCGTGCAAACGTTCACGTGGGACGCGCGCAGCCGGCTCGTGGCGATGACGGAATGGGACGCGGGGACGAACGGCTACAACTGGACGGCGGTTTATGACGCGCTCGGGCGGCGGCTGCAAACCACGACGGTGATCGTGACCAACGGTGTCGCACTCAGCGCGCAGCCCAAAACCATCAACTCGATCTTTGACCCGGCGGTGGAATTCCTGGAGTTGGGCGTGAAGATCGGCGGCAAGACGACGTGGAAGATTTACGGGCCTGACCTGAGCGGCAATTACGGCGGGGTGAACGGCTTGGGCGGCTTGGACGGGTTGGTGGATGATTTCGGGGTATTCCGAGCGATCGTCGCGGACGCGCGCGGGAATGTCCACGGCAAGTATGAATCAGGGACAACGAATGTGCTGTGGAACGACTCGCGGCCCACGGGCTACGGAGCGGTGCCGGAATACCGGCCCGTGGCGATGGCGGACAACGGAGATGTTGCGTTGGCGAGCGCGTGGCGCGGGCGCTGGGCGGACTTGTCGGGACTCTACTGGCTGGGGGCGCGGTATTACGACCCCGTGTCCGGGAGTTTTCTTTCCTGTGATCCTTACGGCCACGACGCGGACGCGAGCCTTTACGGGTTCTGCGGCGGCGACCCGATCAATTACTTCGATGCGGATGGGAGATGTCTTGAAAATGCAACCGGCATCGGTGCGGACATAAATCGGGCAAAAGGATTTGCTCAAGAGGTTCGTGAACAGGCCAGCGGCCTTGCTCAAGCAGTACAAAATCCTGGTCAAGTTTTCAGGAATCTCTACAACGCCGTCTCCAATCCCGGTCAAACTTTGAACGCAATGTTCGACAGGACGGCCACGGACGCCCAAAACTACTGGAGCAGCTCCCTTGGCTTCAGCGATTCATCCATCCACCAAAACATGGAAGGCCGTGGAATGGCCTCCGCGCTTCTATTCCTTGCGACCGAGGGCATTGGCGAAGGGGTGGAGTTTGGAGGTCAAGGTTCAAAACTTCTGACGCAAACGGAGCGCGTGTTACCAAAAGTTGAATCTACTTTGGTGCGGGGGGAGACGATTGCCGCGAAGGGAGTAGAGTCCATCAACACTGCCGCCATCCGCTTTAGTCAATCGTCGGTGAGCGATGTCGAAGAGATAGCTGCAAGTATGCGGGCGAACGGCTGGCAAGGTGCGCCAATTGATGTTGTTCGTATGGGCGACGGTGCGTTGACCACGTTCGACAACACACGCGTCCTTGCTGCGAACCGAGCAGGTATTGACGTTCAAGCCATCGTTCGTGAAGCAGGCGAAGAATTCCCAGCAGGTCGTTGGACACCAAAAAGCGGTGTCAAACCGACAACATGGGAGCAGGCTGTTCAAGCGCGCATCCAGCAACAGAATCGCCTGTTCCGCCAAACATATCCCAACGGATCACCGATTACAGGATCAGCCCAATGAAGAATATCGATTTACTTTCAGAGAAAGAGCTGCCGCAGGGTTTTAAGTATCCGAGGCAGTTCAATCACATCGTGGAGCTTGGCATAACCGAGCTTCAACCATGGTATGTGCTCGAAGGAAAGCCGTTGCGCGACGCAATGGCGGGCCTTGGCCAAAGATACCCCGACCGAAAACTCATTCCATTCGCCCGGCGTCAGGACAACGACGACGTTGCATGCTGGCAGGTTGGGTCTAACGAAGAAGTGTTCATTATCCATGACTTCGCTTCGTCAGGATGGGAGCAGCATGGGCGATTTCCTTCGTTCTACGACTGGCTTCGACGTGCAGTTGAAGACCTCATTGAGTTTGACTGTTGAACCTGCACGTAAGGTGAGCATGACAAAGTGGCCTTGCCTCGATTTCGTGGACACGTTTGGTATAAGAACAAAATGATGAATTACCTTCTTCGAGCTTTGGCTTGCCTCGCGCTGTTTTGCGTCGCAGCACAGGCACAACTTGCCGTTGCCGTCTCGCCACCAAAAGTGATCGGCCAAAAGGCCGTCGTGCCACTGGCAATGAAGAACAACTTTTCAGATAAGATCGAATCTGCCCGAGCCGCTGTGTTCCTGCTCGACGAGCAAGGCAAAATGGTCGGTCAAGCCACGCACTGGGTCATCGGCGGCAACCAAGATAGGCCCGGTCTTGCTGCCGGAGCGACCAATGTCTTTTACTTCGTCGTCAACAATGCCACGCATCTACCCATGACGAACCTTACCACCAAAGTCACTTTCAACCGCATCGTGCTTGAAGGCAGTAAGCTGGCGGACGTGAACAAAGATGTTTCCGTTATTCAGACTGCGAAGTAGTTGTATATGGATTAAGAGTAAGGAAGCCAAAGTGCTGTTGCCTTAGACGCTGGCAATCAC
>SCTL01000725.1 GCA_004297495.1 Verrucomicrobiota bacterium | reverse complement strand
TCCGGCGTCATGCACATCGAACTTTCCTCGCTGGACCTGCTCAAAAAAGTTTTTGCCAGCCGGCTGATGCTGTTCATTGCGGCGGTGGAACTCACCTCGGGCGTTTTGCGCAACGGCATTCTTCAATGGTTCACCATCTTCACGCACGAAGTGAACCAGCCCGGCGCGGAATATTTTCACAAGAACTGGGGCTTCCTGCTCTGCGTGTTCGGCATCGTGGGCGGGTTCACGGGCGGGCTGATGTCTGACAAATTCTTCCAATCGCGCCGCGGTCCGCCGGCGGCGTTGTTGTGCGGACTCATGTTTCTGCTGACGATCGTCATGACGGTGTACTTGTTTCAATCTCCGGTCGTCGTCGCACTGGCTGCGCTGACAATTTCCGCCGCGGTGATCGGCGTGCACTCACTGATGTCAGGCACAGCGGCGGCGGATTTCGGCGGACGCAAAGCCACGGCTACGTGTTCTGGCATCGTGGACGGATTCGTTTATCTCGGCAGCAGCATCCAATCGCTCGGCATCGGTTTCCTCACGCCGAAAGACCATGTCGCGCAAGCCGGACAACAAACCGCGACGATGTTTTTCAGTTTCAGCGAACTGGCCGGACGAAGCTGGCATTGGTGGCCGGTTTTCCTGATGCCCTTCGCGCTGATCGGAATGATTCTCGCGTGGATCATCTGGCACGAGCTGCCCGCCGCCACGCGGAAATACATTGAACGCGTTGAAAAAGACGACGCTGGAACGCCGGCGATTTGAGAATCCAGTTTGCGTCCGGCAGTTGCGCTGATATAAAAGGTGCGCATGAACCAGTCAGCCGCGGGCGTTCCCACCCGCATTCAATACCCGCCCGGTTTCCGCCCACGCCGCGGACTCAATTGGGTCATCCTCGGCCTCATGTATGCGTCCTTCTACATGTGCCGCTACAATTTCCGTTTTGCCACGCCGGGCATGGTGGACGAATTCCACTTCGACAATCTCCAGATCACCGGCATTCTCGCGTGGTGGTCGATCGCCTACGGCACGGGCCAACTCATCAACGGCCTGCTGTGCGACCGGATCGGCGGGCGCGCCTCGATGCTCATTGGAGCCGCCGGCACGATTGTGGTGAATCTGATTTTTGGTTTTGCGTCCTTCGCGGGAACTTTCTCCACCTTCGCGCTCATCTGGCTGATGAACGGTTATTTTCAATCGTTCGGCGCGCCGGGCATGGTGAAGATCAACGCCGCGTGGTTCAATCGCAGCGAGCGCGGCACGTTCGCCGGCATTTTCGGCCTGATGATCCAGCTCGGCCAGGTCGCCATCAACAAACTCGCGCCCATTCTGCTCGCGGGATTCACCATCGGCGGCCTGGTCGTCGCCAAAGGTGATTGGCACTGGCTGTTCCGAATCCCCCCCATCATCACCGCGCTCGTGGCCATTCTCGTGGCGTTCATTCCCAAGGAAACCCCGGAGGCGGCCGGCTATCCGGGTTTGATCCATGATGAATTGAGCGCGGGCGATACCGAAACTCGCGTCAGCATCAAGGAGTCGTTCGTCACCATTTTCACCCACCCGCTCGTGTGGTTTTACGCCGCCGCTTATGCCTGCACCGGCGCGGTGCGTCACAGTTCGGATCAACTCTCCGTGCTCTTCTTCACGAAATATCTGCACCTCGATCTTTCCACCAAG
>SCTL01000724.1 GCA_004297495.1 Verrucomicrobiota bacterium | reverse complement strand
CGTCCAAATTCGCCTGTGCGAGCACTGAGTTCTGGAACGCGGGCACTGGAAACGCCGCGTTATTCGTCGGCTCGTGATAATAATTGTCCTGCCCAAAACCCTGCTGCCGCGTCCACTCGCTTTGCACGCTGGCGAACGCGCTCAAGCCGGGCGCGGGGGTCAGCAAATTTGCCACGCTGAAAACATGCGAGTCGCGGCGCAGCACCACGTTGTTCGCGCTGCGATAATCGCCACCCACCTGCGCGTAACCCGAAGTCGGATCAAGCGTCGTTTGTTCCAGCGAGGAATCGCCGTCGAACTTCGAGTAGAGATAGCCCGCCGAGAAGAGCCACCATTCTTGAAGTTGTTTCTCCGCGCGCACGGCGTTCATGCCTTGGATATAGTTCACGTTCTCGCTGGCGCGCTCGATGCGGTCGGGCAGCGGGCCGGTCGTGTAAATCTTCGCGTTGTCGCGACTCGACTGGAGATTGTAGAACTCCACGCGTGCATTGTCCTCCAACTGCCAGCCGCCAAGTTCGTGCGTGAGATCAAGCTTGAGGATGTGGACGCGCTCTTCGATTTCCTTCGCCGCCGGATAAATGTTGTTGGTCAACGTGGGATCGAACGACGCCTGCACCGCGCCCCATTGCAACGTGGATTTCGCGCCGTCCTTGAATTGAAATTCATAACCGAACGTCAGGTGCGGCAAGTCCGGTCTCGTCAACCCGAAGTCAATCCACGCGCGTCCAGTGTCGAGATGCAGGTCGCGGCCGAGATCGTGCGATGGCGGAACCAGCGGGCGACTGTAGCTGCCGGTGTCATCGTAATAACGCCGCCACTGCTCCATGCCGGCGTGGATGAAACCAACGTCGGCTTTGTCAAACGCGAGTTTCAGCGCGGCATCATGCTCATCAAAAATCGCGTGACCTTCGGCGGAAAAAATTTCGTCCGGACTGAGGCGTTCCTTGAGCGTGAATTGCTCGATGCCGCCGGCCCAGCCGGGTTTGATGCCTTCGAGTTCGCGGAATTTTCCCTCGTCGCCATGCACGGCGAGCCAACGCACGCGCGGCGAAATTGAAAACTCCAGTTCCGGTTCGCTCGCCGCGCCCCACGCTGCGCCTTGATCAATCCACGCGCGCAACACGCCGACTTGCTCGCCGGTCAGCGGTTCGCCCTTGCCCTCTGGCGGCATCTGAAATTCCTCGGCCACGCGCGCGACGTAATGAATGAGCCGGCTCTTCGCGCTGTCGCCGGGGATGATGTCATCGGAGTTGTCGTTGCCGCCTTTCAGCGCGGAGGCGCGGTTGTCGAGGCGGAAATTGCTTTTGGGTTTCAGCGGGCCGTGGCACCGAAAACAGGAAGCCTCGAAGATCGGGCGGACGTCGCGGTCGAAGGTGATGGGTTGCGTGGCGGCGGGCGGGAGGTTGGTTGGGGCTGGCTCGGCTGCGGCGAGGTTGAATGAGACCCATGCGACGCATAGGACGCAATAAACAAAGCCGACGGCGTGGCGACGCGGGTTTCGGTTTGTTGGCTGGGCGCGCATGGTGGTTCAGAATCGCATCTTCGGGTCCACGTTCGAGCCGTGAACGGCGGTGTGGCAGCCGGCGGACCAGCACGTGCCCATCCGCAGGAACGCGGAGTGATCCACCTTGCCGATGAAAATGCCCGCGCGCGATGGCGCGGAGATGCCCTGCTGTTGAGCGTGGCATTTGAGGCAAAGATTCGGATCGCCCTCGACGAGCAGCTTGCGATTGATCGAGCCATGCGGGTTGTGACAGAC
>SCTL01000064.1 GCA_004297495.1 Verrucomicrobiota bacterium | reverse complement strand
GGCGGCTTTCTTTTTGGCGGGCGCTTTTTTCTTTTCCGCCTTCGCCGGGGCCGGGGTCGTTGTTGCCGGCACTGCCGTTGCCGGGGCGGCCGGGGCCGTCGTCACGTTGGTCTGCGCGATGGCCGCGCCCGCAAAAATTCCCACGCTCAAAATCAGAAGCCACTTCATTCTCATAGTTCGGAAAGTAGAGTTTTTATCTCGGTCTGTGTCAATGTCCGCCATCGTCCCGGTTTCAATTCGCCCAGTTTGATTTTGCCAATCTGCATCCGCAAAAGTTTCTTCACCGTCAGGCCCTGCGATTCAAAGAGCCGCCGCACTTCGCGGTTTTTGCCCTCGGCCAGTTCGAGTTCCACGACGCTCTGGCTCGCGGTCGCGCTGATGAGCCAGACGCGCTCGGCCTTCAAGCGTTCGCCTTCGTGAAAAACTCCGCGCGTGAACTGCCCGAGCGTCTCCGCGCCTACCTTGCCGTCCACCGTCGCCAGGTAGCGCTTGCGCACGCCGTAGCGTGGGTGCGTGAGACGCAGCGCGAATTCTCCATCGTTGGTGAGGAAAAGCAATCCCTCAGTGTTGTAATCCAGGCGGCCCACGGAATTCACGCCGGCCCACTCCTTCGGCAACAACTCGTAAATCGTCGGGCGTTGGAGTTCGTCGTTCCGCGAACAGACGCAACCGCGCGGTTTATGGAGCGCGATGTAAAGCTTGGGTTTCGTGCGAACGGGTTTGCCGTCCACCGTCACCTGGTCGTGTTGCGGGTCAACCTTTGATCCGAGCACGCGCACCGGTGCGCCGTTCACGGAGACGCGGCCTTCGAGGATGAGTCGCTCCCCAGCCCGGCGCGAAGCCACGCCAGCTTCCGCCAGGAATTTTTGGAGTCGAACCACGGCGAGTGACAGGCGACAAGTGACGAGTGACGGGAGTCACGTCACCCGCCACTCGTCACCCGTCGCCCTGAACAGATCAAGCGTCCGGCTTGGTTTTACGGAGACCCGTGATGCGGTCGCCGTCCTTCCATTGACCGCGTTTCTTGAGGACTTCGACGCGCTCGAAGCGCTTCATGACATTGCGCTTGCCACCCAGGGTGGACGCGGCGCGGAGACTGCGATGCTGTGACATAAATATTTTTCCGTTAAAAGTTCATCCGCCCGGCAAAAAGCGGACGGTTTTAATATCAGGTCTGGGGTCGGCTGCCAATGGCTATTTTGGGGTGTGTTGATGTGCGTCCCGCGCTCGTTTCGCGCGCTTTTGCCTGAAAGGAATCCGTTTCCGCTCCGACCAACTCGTCGCAGTCGTCAACCAACTTGAAATCGAAAATGAAAAAGACACTCTTCAGTTTGCTCGCCACGTTCGCGCTCGCCACGATCGGTCTCGCAGCGGACAGCGGCGGAAAGTCACTTGTTCTCAAGACGAAGGACGGCCTCGCCATTCAGGGCTACGATCCTGTCGCCTACTTCACCGACAACAAACCAGTGAAAGGCAACGCCAGGTTCAGTTCGGAATACGACGGTGCAAAATATCTTTTCGCGAGTGCCGACCACAAAGCGTTGTTCGACGCAAATCCCGCGAAGTATGCGCCGGCCTACGGCGGCTATTGCGGTTACGCGGCGAGCATTGACCGGCTCTCACTGGTTTCGCCCGAGTGGTTTCAGATCAAGGACGGCAAGTTGATTTTGCAGCACAACCAGAAGGCGTTCGATCTGTTCAACAAGGACCTCAAGCCGAACGTCGTGAAGGCCGACGCGAACTGGCCCGGGTTGGTCGCGCGCAACGGTGTCGCCGGCGGCAAGACGTTGGTGTTCACCGACAAGAAAGGCGTCGCGCTCGAGGGCTACGATCCGGTGAGCTATTTCACCGACGGCAAACCGGCGAAGGGCGATCCGAAGATCGAAGCGACCTTCAACGGCGCGTTGTATCATTTCGTTTCGCAGGAACATCGCGCGACGTTTGAGAAAGACCCCACGAAATATGCACCGGCGTATGGTGGCTACTGCGGTTACGCGGCGAGCGTCGGCAAGGTGCGTCCGGCGAATCCGCTCATCTGGTCCATCGTAGATGGTCAGCTCATTGTGCAGCACACCCCGGGCGCGGATGAGTTGTGGAAGAAGGACGTCGCCGGCAACAAGGCGAAGGCGGACAAGTATTGGCCGCTGCTCGTTGCGGCCAAGGCGGGAAAGAAAGACCCGGTGGATTCGCTGCTCGGCAGATCGGTGCTCGACCTGGCGAAGATCAACTAACCAGAACCCCTCACCCGGCCTTCGGCCACCCTCTCCCCATCGGATGAGGAGAGGGACGGGGTGAGGGGCAACACAAACCCAGAATGAGCCGACTCACGTCGGCTGCTACAAACAATAAAATGAAAACCAAACTCACACTGCTCTCACTCATCACCGTCGGACTGCTCTCGATTGCGCTCGCGGACGAACACACGGACAAAGGCCACGTGGCCGTCAAACATTCGCTCACGCTCGGCGGCGCGAAAGCCGTCGCCGAGGCCGCGATGAAATTCGCGAAGGACAACGGCGCTGCGCCGTCCATCGCCATCGTGGATGATGGCGGCAACCTGCTTTACTTCGCGCGACCCGAGTCGAGTTTCGCCGCCGGCGCGAATGTTTCCATCGGGAAAGCGCGCACGTCGGCGATCTTCAAGAAGCCCACGTCGTTCTTCGAAGACACGATCAACAAAGGCCGGTTCACGATGACCGCGCTCCCGGATTTCACACCGTTGCAAGGCGGCGTTCCCATACTGCACGAAGGCCAGGTCATCGGCGCGATTGGCGTCAGCGGCGCAAAGAGCGCGGCGCAGGATGAAGAAGTCGCCAAGGCCGGCGCGGCAGTTTTTGAGACAAAGGTCGCGGCGAAATAACGGCCCGTCTGGTCTTGTTGAAGTCCCAACGGTTTCCTAAGCTCGGCGCGGGTGTTGCCAATCAACGCCCGCGCCTGTTCCATGAAGCCCGGCTCGTCTAAAAAAGAATCCAAGCCCACTGCGACCGCGCAGCGCGGCGAGCTTTCGCCCGCTTCACCCAATCGCGCCGAGGAATTGCTGCGCGCGATCATCCAGGGCACTGCGGCCACGACGGGCACGGATTTTTTCCGTTCACTCGTGAAACATCTCGCCGAGGGACTGCATGTGCGGTTCGCGTTCGTCGCCGAGTGCCTGCCGAATCTGCGCGCGCGTTCGCTCGCATTTTTTCAAGACCACGATTTCGGCGCGGACTTTGAATACGCGCTGCCGGGCACGCCGTGCATGAAAGTCGCCGAAGGCCGCGTGTGTCACGTGCCGGACCGGCTCGCCGAGGAATTTCCCGACGACACGGCGATGATTGACATGGGCACGGTGAGTTATCTCGGCGTGCCGTTGCGCGGGTCGGATGGAAAAGTCATCGGGCATCTCGTCACCTTCGATGACAAACCCATGCCGTCCGATCCGCTCGCGTTGTCCGTGCTGGAAACTTTTGCCGCCCGCGCCGCCGTGGAACTGGAGCGCGAGCGCGCATTCGAGGATTTGAAACGTCGCAAAGAGGAGAGCGACGAGCGCCTGCGTGATTTGTTCGACGAAGCGCCCATCGCCTACGTGAATGAAGGATTGGATTCAAAATTTATTCGCGCCAACAAAACCGCGTTGAAGACGCTCGGCATCAAACCGGAGGACGTGCCGCATACTTACGGGAAAAATTTTATTCCCGACACACCCGAGGCGCAGGCGCGATTGAAAGCGGCGTTTGAATCCATCGGCAAAGGGATTGATACGAGCGGCGTCGTGCTCGAACTACGACGCAAGGACAACGGGAAGCCGTTGTGGATTCAGTGGTGGTCGCGGCCCGACGTCAGCGGCCATTACACGCGCACCATGTTCATTGACATCACCGAGCGCGTGCTGATGGAGCGCGAGAAGGCGCGGCTCGAAGCGCAGAACAGTTATCTCCAGGAGGAAATCCGCAACGAACACAACTTCGGCGAGATCGTCGGCAATGATCCGAAGTTGCGCGAGACGTTGCGGATGCTCGAGCAGGTGGCGGCTGCAGATTCCACCGTCCTCGTCCTCGGCGAAACCGGCACAGGCAAGGAACTCATCGCGCGCGCAATCCATGATCGCAGCCCGCGCCGCGAGCGGCCGCTGGTGAAAGTGAACTGCGGCGCAATCAGCGCGGGTCTGGTGGAGAGCGAATTGTTCGGCCACGTGCGCGGCGCATTCACCGGCGCGATCACGAATCGCGACGGGCGTTTCAAGGTCGCGGACGGCGGAACAATTTTCCTCGACGAAGTTGGCGAACTGCCGCTGGACACGCAGGTGAAGCTGCTGCGCGTGTTGCAGGAACAGGAGTTCGAGCCGATCGGCAGCAGCAAAACTGTGAAGGTGGACGTGCGCGTCGTGGCGGCGACGAATCGCGATCTACAGGAACTGGTGAACGAGAAAAAGTTCCGGGCGGATTTGTTTTACCGGCTCAACGTCGTGCCGCTGCGCGTGCCGGCGTTGCGCGAGCGGGCGAGCGACATCCCGCTGCTGGCGACGTTCTTCGTCCAGAAGCTCGCCCGGAAACTGGGCCGGCCCGTCACGCAGATCGGCGACGAAGCGATGCAACGGCTCACGCGCTACTCGTGGCCGGGCAACATCCGTGAATTACAGAACGTGATCGAGCGCGCGGTGATTTTGTCGCCGGGCAAGACGCTGGAGTTGGCGGAGGAGTTGCGCGCGCCCGCCCCGCTGCCCGGTAGCAGCCGACGTGAGGAGGCTCAAACTGAAAAAGTTGAAAGCAGAAATCTGAAAGCAGAAAGAGATCAGAGCCTCGTCACCTCGGCTGCTACAGAAAAAACTGACGGCGCGCTCGACGATGTGGAGCGGCGACACATCCAAGCCATCTTGAACCAGACGAACTGGATGATCGAAGGCGAGCGCGGCGCAGCGAACATTTTGAAGATGAACCCCAGCACACTCCGCAGCCGGATGCAGAAGCTGGGCATCAAACGGCCATCCAGAGCGGCATAGCGGAATATCCTCTCATTAGCACCCGGCTTCAGCCGGGTGAAAAGCGCCGCGAAAATACCTTAACCGCTTCAGCGGTTTCCGCGAGCCGGGAAAGCCGTTAAAACGGCTTAAACACACTCTCTGCGCCCCAACACCCAGCTGAAGCTGGGTGCTAATGAGATGATGTGGTCGTTGTTGCGGCGGCTTTCAACTGCTCTGCCACGAACGGCGTCGCGTTTAGCAATTTTACTCCGTGTGAACGCAGACTCGCCAGCAGCGCAATGCCGCTGTCATCCGCGAACGAAACCTCCGCGAGATCAAGCGCCAGTTTGCTGCCATCGCTCACGAGCGGGTCGCAAATCTGTCGCAACTCACTAACCCACGGGCCGACGACGCGGCCTTCCAGCCGAAGCATGACGGTTTGCTTCGCCCGTTTGCCTTCAGAAATCTTGAGCATGATGAACGTCTTAGTTTGAGGCCGTGATCGAAGTTTGCGCGGCGGCGGGTTCGGCCTGCCACCAGCCGTCGAGTTCGGTGCGCAGTTGCTTGCGCGCGCGATGGAGCATCACCCACAGGTTGCTCTCGGAAATGTTCAGCCGCTCGCAGACTTCGGCGTTCGAGCGTTCCTCCACGGAGTAGAGTTGAAACACCTGCGCGATGCGCGGCGGGAGTTTACCCATCGCTTTTTCCAGATGCTCGCGAAACTCGGCGAGTTCGATCCGCTTGCTCGGCGATGTGGACTCGGCGGCGACCTGGTGAATCCACAACACGGATTCATCGAACGACTCGTCGCCATCGTGTGCCGGCAGCGGTTCGACGCGCACGGCGCGTTCGCGGCAGGTCTTGCGAAGGTGATCGTAAATCTTGTGGCGCAAAATTCCCACCAGCCAGGTGCGCTCGGAGCTGCGCCCCGAAAAATTGTTCTGCGACTTGAGCGCGGCGAGGAACGTCTCCTGCACGAGGTCCTCGGCGATGTTCGCGTCGCGCACCTGGCCGATGGCGAAGTTGAAAAGATAATCACCATGGGTCTCAACCCAGTTCGTCGCCACGGCGTTTACGTCAGATTCAGTTTGGTTCATACGCGAACACCTTTTGCAGCGCGCGTGCCACGAAGCAGAAACTTTTGTGACGACTCAGTAAACCCCTGAAAACAAAGGCGCAAACCGCTGATAAAACTTTTTATGCTTTTCGCGGCCTGGCATCGGGAAAGTTCGTGGCCGCGAAAGTTCGTGGCCCGCCACGAAAGGTCGCGGCGGCAAAGGAGCGCGGACTTTAGTCCGCTTCATCGCCCGAGATGCAAGCGCGTTCGGGCTTTTCACTGTTACCATTTGCGGACGCTGAAGCGGACTGAAGTCCGCGCTCCGTCTGCGTGTAAGGAGGCTGGCACTCACGCCGACGAAACGGTTGTTGAAAACAAAACCATGAACTACTCACGCTCACTTCCAATCTTTACGTCTGCATTTCCATCTCCGGCCCGCACCGCGCGGCGGACGGATGGCGACGCAATTTCTTCGTCGACTGTCACCATCTGCGGTCGCCCACTCGGAACGCCGGTCTCCGACCCGGCGCGCGGCGAAATGAGTTGCGGGACGAGCCCGGGCAGTGCTCGGCGCTCCAAACATTGCACGCCGGTAAATCTGGTTTTCATCGTCGCCGCGCTTTTCTCGCTCCCGGGTTTTACGGCTCGCGCCGATCACGCGCCGCGCGCGGTGTTGCCAGACGCGGTGGTGGACTTGCGCACGACCGAGGGCGCGGCGCGCGTGAACGCGCTGTGGCGATACAGCGACACGAAGATTTCCGAGATCGAACATCGTAGCGTGGGAACGGACCTGAAGGCGAGCGGGCCGGCGAATCGCACTTTTGATTTCACGCCCGACGCGCGGGCGGGGGATTTCGATGACTCGAAATGGGAAACAATTCCCGCTGACTCGTTGGAAAAACGGCGCGGTAACGGACGGCTTTCCTTCAACTGGTATCGGCTCAACATCACCGTGCCGGAAAAAGTTGGCGGCTTCGACACACGCGGCTCGATAATCGTCTTTGAAGCTGTCGTGGACGATTACGCGGAGGTCTGGGTGGACGGAAAATTGCCGTTCGTGCTCGGGCAAAACGGCGGCAGCGTGGCGGCGGGTTGGAATGCGCCCAATCGCGTCGTGCTCACGCGCAACGCGCAGCCGGGGCAGAAGATTCAGCTCGCGGTCTTCGGCATCAACGGCCCGGTCTCGACGCATCCCGACACCTACATCTGGGTGCGCAGCGCGACGCTGGATTTCTACCAGCCCGGCAAGTTGAGCAAGGCCCGCGAGGTGAAACTGGAAGTGGACAAGAAAGATTCCTCGCTGGACGCGATTGTTCCCGCAAACGCGAAGCTGGAGAAACTGGCGGATGGTTTCGCATTCACGGAAGGCCCGGTGTGGATTGATGGCGCGCCCTTCACCCGGCCTGCGGCCACCCTCTCCCCATCGGATGGGGAGAGGGACGGGGTGAGGGGTCCGCGCAATGACGGCTACCTCCTCTTCAGCGATCCGAACAACAACACGATTTATCGCCTGACGCCCGAAGGCGACGTGTCGGTTTATCTCACGAAG
>SCTL01000723.1 GCA_004297495.1 Verrucomicrobiota bacterium | reverse complement strand
TTGTGAAAAGGGGATCAGAAGGTGATGGCAAATCACCAGGAAGTGTCTTCGACTTCATCATTTGGAAATGATCGTAGTCATCAAAGAACCTCAATTGAGAGTTGCCAACTCTCCCTTGAAACCAAGCGCTATCAATGGGCACGATTCCGTCATTTGGAATTCCCAGCCCGTTTGCAAGTATGTCCGCAGTCGCAGACAGGTAACTATGGCCAGTTCCATCTGCAAAGTAACCTGCATATGTAACAATTTTATAGTCATAAGACTGAGCACTTGAAATGGAATTGAGTGTTGCTGTTGGAGGGTTTATCTCGTCCGGACTGAATCCTGAGGCAAACAGGCCGTCATAGTTATCCCAGAGCAAATCCAGCCGGTTCGGTTGATTGTAAGAAGGGATTACATGAAAAATGCCGTTTGCCAAACTTATTCCAGCCGCAGCAATTGCAAAATCAATCGTTCCTAGTTCTTGTTTGAATTTGTAGCCGAGCGCGCCAATGTAATCCGGTAGGGGATTCAAAACATAATCGCATCTGTTGGCCGCAGGTGTCCCATGATGAGGGGTTGCGAGCGTGATTAACCGTAAAGCAGACTGGTTCCATTTTGCAGCTTTTGTCTGGCGCTGTTCTTCCATAAACCGGCGTGTAACCAAGCCTCCCATGCTATGTGCGAGAATCACAATGTCTTTGCCTGCGAGTTGTTGATCGGTGCCAAATCCATCATTGGCATTTAACAATTGGGCTAAATAATTGCCGAGCGTTTGAACAGAGGTTTGGTTGCTCTGATAAGCGAAACGGTAGATTTTGAAACGGTTCCTGATGGAAGGGGTGTTGTAGAACCAAATGCAGAAATTGGTCCAACCGTCTGCTGAGGATGCTGGTGTTCCACTAAACAAATCAATGCCGTGGACCAGAACCAGCGGTGTTTTGTCGCCTAGCGGAATATTTGGATCGCTATCAAGATAGTATGATTGCGGAGTCGGTAGTGGGTTTGAAAGCGGAGAAAAGTTTAACGGTAAGCCGATTTGCGCAAAAACTGTAGAGAGCGAGAGCGAAAATATGAGGGCGGCAAATCTCAAGGGGTTTCTTAATTTTGTTTTCATAACAGTCGCTTTTACGACAAACATCTCTGTCCCCGAACAAAAGTGGCGTGACCTATGCCAGTCGGAGCATTAAATCGTGCGGTCCCGCCAGTTCCGTTACTACTCCCAGCCGACTTAGGCAGCCCCGCGAAGTTGGTAAAAGCGTACGGGGTGTAGATCGCCTGAGTAAAACAGTTCAGGGGTAGAAAAATTAGGAGTGCCAAAAACCAAATGGAGTGAGCAAGGTTACTGCGAGGTTTCATGAGTCTTTCCTTTCTGAGTAGCTAGGGAATTATTGGAGCGGGGAAACAGAACCAGCGAAGACGACACGTTACTCTTTCGCGCAATGGCGACCCCACCTCCAGAACCCTTATTCCTCATCTGATTGGTTCAACCCCCAAAATGGTTTCTGGAGAATTGTGTGCCCGTTGTAGCTCCACAGGCGTGCAAGTCAAGTGCATTCCCGCAAATTGTTTTTTCAGCCAAGGCCAAAACATGACGCCGCCTGGGTGTGGGCCGGTCCGTTTCGGCAGACCGCCAATCTACGGACGCAAGCTGTGATTAGTGTGGTGAAGTTTTTGAAAAACCTTTGACGCCGGGGGGAGCTGGCGGCAGAGGGGGGAAGCGGGGAGCAAACGCTGAAAAACTGAAATGCTGAAAGTCTGAAATCAAGACCCTCGGGCTGGGAGCGTTTGTTGCCTGATGGCAAGACACTTCACGCGCGAAAACAAAAAACCGGGTCAATCAGCCAGAGGGTGGCCGAGAGACCCGGGGAATTTCGATCGGTTCAAGGCAGGTTTGTTCTCGTGTCATGGCGCGGACCTGAACCACCGATCCGCACCGAAATCGTCAAAGAGCGTGGCACGTGGAGGCCAGATTTCTTCGCCAGCGCCAGGTGCTTACTTAACTAGACACCGAGGACGGAAAAATGTTTCAGCCGAAGCGCGAATTGCAGAGAGCGTAATGCCGACGATGAGCAGACATGGTTGGTGGCTGTGAATAAGTTTTTGGAGGGAAAACTACGGTTGGACAGCTTTTGTCCGAGCGCGTTTGACAAGGTGTGGGCGCGAAAGCTGAGAGCAAAAACTGGGAAATCAGAAAATCAGAACAAAAGGGAAAGACACATCATGAGATTCAATCGTTTCACGAGGCCGCAGCTCCTGAAGGGGATCGGGCGGGAAATGTTGGGGAAGTTTTTTGGGCGCTTCAACACGGAGCTGACTGCGCGAAAGATCGTGCTGCCGGCGAGCGCCCTGGATGACGACGCGTATTACACGGCGCTGGCGGCCGTGGCGCTCGCGCCGGATGGATTGCCGGATGAATTATGCGAGGCGTTGTTCGCGATCGAGGGCCTGGCGAACGCCGCCGGGCAAGAGCAACTCGAACTGGCCGTGATGCAGGCGAGGCTGGCGATGGAGTTCCCGCAAGGCGCAACGCACGGCGACATCGCGGTGCAAGTGTATCTGGCGCATCCGGCTTTGTTCACCGCGATGCACAACCAAGCGCGGCTCGCGCGGCTCGTGTCGTTTGAATACTTCTCATGCAAAAGCGGAAATACAGAAAAGCAGAAAGCAGAAATTGAGAAGCCGGGAGCGTTGAGCAGGAAGCAGGGAGCAGATGTGAAAGACCACGGAGAGTTGCTCGCGGCGCTGACGGCGGACATGGACGCGTGGTTCAAGGAGCATCAACGCGGGCACGAGACGACGCGGATTGAAGTGCATCCGCTGGATGGCGAGTGGATGTTCATCGTGCGGCACGGCGACACGTTCGCGCGCACGGCGAAAGTCGAGGCGCGGCGATTGGAGATCATGCACTTCCGC
>SCTL01000722.1 GCA_004297495.1 Verrucomicrobiota bacterium | reverse complement strand
CGCCGTGTTTTC
This sequence comes from Verrucomicrobiota bacterium, assembly GCA_004297495.1. Lineage (GTDB taxonomy): Bacteria > Verrucomicrobiota > Verrucomicrobiia > Limisphaerales > JADLHS01 > SCTL01. The sequence continues at coordinate 20,044 of SCTL01000722.1, read as the reverse complement.
GCGGCGAGGCCGGCGCGGCGGGCGTGGGCACGCGCGGGATGATTCGCGTGCATCAGTTCGACAAGGTGGAGCTGATCAAGATCGTGAAGCCGGAGGACGGTTACGCGGAGCACGACAAGATGGTCGCCAACGCCGAGCGCGTGCTGCAATTGCTCGGGCTGCATTATCGCGTGGTGCTGCTCTGCACCGGCGACATGGGTTTCGGCAGCGCCAAGACTTACGACATCGAAGTTTGGTCGCCGGGGCAGGGGAGTTATCTCGAAGTTTCCAGCGTGTCGAACTGTGAAGATTTTCAATCGCGCCGGATGAACCTGCGTTTCAAGAGCGAGTCCGGCGAAAATAGATTCCCGCACATCCTCAACGGCAGCGGCACGGCGCTCGCGCGGTTGTTCGTGGCGTTGATCGAGACGCATCAACAGGCCGATGGCAGCGTAAACATTCCCGAGCCGTTGCAGCCGTATTTGAAGACGGAGCGAATAAGCGGCTGAATTTATGATTGATGATTTACGATTTGCGATTTCAAGGGCGGACAATCATCAATCATCAATCGTAAATCATAAATGAGAATCCTGCTCGCCAGCGCGGAAGTTCATCCGTTCTCCAAGACGGGCGGACTGGCCGACATGGTGGGTGCGCTCGGCAAGGCGCTGGCGAAGGCGGGGCATCACGTCGAGATCGTCACGCCGCTCTATCGCGGCATTCGCGAACGGTTTCCACAACTCACGCCGAAGGACTGGCGCTTTGATTTGCCGATGGGAAATCGCCGCGTGGCTGGCGGACTTTATGTCGCCGAGCTTGCCGAGCGGCTAACGGTTTCTTTTGTGGACCAGCCCGGTTACTTCAATCGCAGTTCCATCTATCAGGAGAACGGCCGCGATTACGCCGACAACGCCGAGCGATTTATTTTCTTCTCCAAAGCGGTCGTGAATCTGGCGCGCTATCAACTGCAGCCGCCCGAGGTGGTTCACATTCACGACTGGCACACCGCGCTCGTGCCGCTGCTCATCCAAAATCAGTCCCGGCACGACGGCTGGCGACACGCGCCGCCGACTTGCCTGACGATTCACAACCTCGCGTATCAAGGGCTTTACCCGCGCGACGTTTTTGCGCTGACCAATCTGCCGGCAAATCAGTTCAACCACGACGGCGCGGAATTTTTCGGCCAGTGCAATTTTCTGAAAGCCGGTCTCGCTACGGCGGACGCGCTCACGACGGTGAGTCCGCGTTACGCGCGCGAGATCACCACTGAAGCGCTCGGGCACGGACTCGACGGCGTGTTGCGCAAGCGCCACGCGCGGCTGCATGGCATTCTCAACGGCGTGGATTACGACGAGTGGAACACCACCCGCAATCCGCATCTGAAATTTTCTTACGACGCGACTGATCTTTCCGGCAAAGCGGCGAACAAGGAGGCGTTGCAACACGAACTCGGCCTGCCGGTGAACGCGGCGACGCCGTTGTTCGGCACCATCACGCGCCTCGCGGATCAGAAAGGCATCGGCATTTTGCTCGGCGCGCTGGAAGAGATGTTGCCGGCGGGGATGCAATTTGTATTGCTCGGCAGCGGCGCGCCGCATTTCGAGCGAGCATTGCGGGAACTGGCCGCGCGTTTCCCGGATCGAGTGGCGGTGCGGCTGGAATTCGATCAGGGCCTCTCGCATCGCATCGAAGCGGGCAGTGATTTCTATTTGATGCCCTCGGTGTTCGAGCCGTGCGGGCTGAATCAGATGTATAGCCTGCGTTACGGAACAATTCCGATTGTACGTATGACTGGCGGCCTCGATGACACGGTGATTGACGTGGCGGAAAATCCGCAGCGGGCGACCGGCATCAAGTTTCAGGAATACTCCGTGCCCGCGCTGGCCAAAGCCATCCGCAAGGCGCTGGTGCTTTTCGAGAACAAGCCGCTCGACGCGCATTACCGGCGCAACGGCATGGCGGCGGATTTTTCGTGGGACGCCACGCTGACGGCGTACGCGAAGCTCTATCGCGAGCTTCGCGGCAAGTGACTTTCGATTTGAAGGGAGAGGTTAAAACAAACGGAACGAGCGCCGCGGTCACTCTCTTGTCGCTTTGCTTTCGTCCGCGGGTTTTTCTGCAATCTTTCCGTCACTCCCTGTGGACCGGAATCGAATGACAACGTGATTCTCGGTTTGGTCCAGACGGAAGCCCGAACTGAGCACACCTTGAGCAATTCCCGGCATATGGGCCGCGCCCCACGGCACAATCAAGTGATCGGATGATGGGAGGTGAGAATCAATTTCAGCCAGGAGATGCTGGTTGCGCTTTATGAGGAGGTCTTCGATGACTTGATGTTCAAAATGTGGAGGCGGTGTGTATTGTAACAACTCCATCAAGTATTCGGGCCGCAAACCTTTTGCATGAATCCGCATGACCATGTTCATGAACCCGATGGTGTTCGTGTGAAACGCTTCGACATCCACGTCGGCACTGACGATTTCACCTCGCGGTTCGAATTCCTTTTGCTGCTCAGACAGGCCGAGTGATTTCGCCGCGCGCTTGTAGCTGATCTTGTTGGTCAGGAGATTCTGCTCGTCCGTCACACCTTCCATCAGAATGACTGAGTTGGTCGGGAACGATTCTCCCAGCGCCCGATAGAAAACCGCGTCGCCGATGTGCGACATCGGAAACAACTGGACAGATTTTCCATCAGCGCGGACATATTTTCTCACTTGAACCGTCAGGCCGTCCGGGCGCAGTTTCAGAAAACCATCGCTGAGGTGATCCACGCCCAGTGCCAGGCAGAAAACCAGATACAACACTACCACCGGCGGGATGAGGAAAATGTTCACCGCAGCGAACACGGAGAGATTGCCCCAACTGAAGCCCCGGATGCCAAGCCGGTGTACGGGAAACAGCGGCCAGCCGACTTTGATCCCGCCGCGCAGGCGATGGAGCATCCAGAAGCCCAAGCCTGCCTGGATGACCGATATGACCCAGGTGACGAGTTGCAAGCGATCGTAGCAGTAAATCAGAAGTGGAATGAAGGCCAGTCCAGCGACCGGATTGAACAGTGTGATCGGGAGGAAGAAGCGTTTGGGAATCATCGGCACGAAGGCGATCAGAACGTAAACGGCGAGTGCGGCGAGAACCGCCAGAAAGAACACAAGCCCGCGCAATGCGGTCAGGGGGCGAACACCCAGAAACAGGATCAACGAATCATCCAGCAAGGAGACGACTCCGTCGGCCAGGAAAAGAGCAAGGCACAGGCTCAGGAGAACTGCGAGCAAATTTCGACCGGTGGACGGCCGGGCCGGCTGTGTCGAAGTCGGAGACGCAGGCGTGACGCCGATTACCGGTGGCTCATTACTAATACAAGACGGGGATGCAGGCAGCGCTGGCGGCGTACCGCCAGTGTGGGCAGTTGCGTTCGCCGGAGGAAGCTCAGGAGTTGGTTGCATCGAGATTTGGCAACGATGATCCTATGGCAGGCAGAAGCGTGAGCACGAACATTTCCTATCCATCCTGCAGCGACATGTCAATGCGCAGGAAAAACTCTCGTTGCCTTGTTCTCAAATTGGTACTGTCGCCTGGGTTTATCGGCGGCAAATTATTTCCGCGGGACGTCAACCAGCGCATTTTGAACTTCACCCCACTTCAAATGTCTCATCACCACCGATGATCAGGCGTCCTGTCTGTTCAAAATTGAAATGGCCTGCGCAAACCCGGCGCGTGCTTTCCCTTGCGATGCTGGCTGGCCTGGCCACAATTCTCCATGCTAGGGCGGCGGGAGATGCCACGGCGCTGATCACACCCGATCCCGCGTTTGCGCGCGGATTGGCAACGCTGAAGGAAGCCGCCGGGTTCATCGAGGATCAGACCAACGCGCCTTCAACCGATTGGAAACCAAATCTTCAGTTGATCGTCGGGGTCAAAGCCGTCGAAGGCGCCAAGCAAACCATTTACTTCGTGCAGTTGACGACACTGTCGCCACCACCGACCAATTCTCTCGGGCAGCCGTGGCAACCGGGCCAACGCACGAACGATTGGTCCTGGTCGCCCACGAATAAAACCCGGTTCATCACTGCGCTCTATCCCGTGCGCGTGCGCGTCTTCGACGAATCCGGTCGGCAACTCAAGCAAGGTCAGACGCCGATGGCTTGGGGCATGTTGACCAACGGCTTGTTGGATCTGTGTCGCCTCAGTTTGGAAACCCATCGTGGCCAGACCAACCGCGAGGGCGCGGTCGCCAAGACCGACGAAACCGGCAAGTCGCCCAAACCTGATCCTCGGAAGAATGAACCGCTCATGCGCGCCACGGGCGGAGGATTTCTTTGGATGTTCGGCATGTTCGGCGACCTACAGACCGTACCGACGGTCGCGGACGTCTGGGGCAAAGCTCAATGCGCGATCCGCTGGCCCAGCGCTTGGTCCATCGCGAAGTCTTTCTTCAAAGGCTTCACGATCGTGCTCATGCCGCGCACGGAACAAGTGACGCTCGTGAGTCGGAACACTGATGCCGCCGGGCCGCGCTACCGGTTGCCGGTGGAGTTGAGCAGCGACAATCGCAAACTCAGCAACGTGGAAATCATTGTCGGCCCCGCGCACGGCGCGGAAATGTTGCTCGCCGGCATCCGCTCTGTCCGCGCCCGGCATCCGACGACGCCGAAACAGGAATTTCTCGCCCAGACTCTCGCGGCCGGATCCGTTCAGGAGGAAAAATAATCAGCGCGCAGTCGGCGTCGGCTTCGATAATTTCATCGGAGATGTTCTGCTGACAACCCATGGCATCCGGCGTGACGATGCAGCCGGAGAGTTCAGGTCGCACTGGAATTCCGGCCGGGTGGCGTTGATTTGGAAGTCATCCGCAACAGTCGCGCCGTCTGCGTCAACCGAGCGAACTCGGAACGAGAGAGCTACCGAGCTGCCCGCGCGGGAGCGTGGTGAACTGATTTATCCGCTTTACACTCCTTTCCAGCGTCACTAGCATTTCAGGACGTATTATTAGGAAGAAAGCAAAGTATGGAAGCCAAGACCAAGACGATTGAATCATTCAAGCTGCACGAGAAGGACACCGGGTCCGCCGACGTGCAGATCGCGTTGCTCACCCAGCGCATCAACCACCTGACCGAGCATTTGCAGGGCAACAACAAGGACCACAGCTCCCGCCGCGGATTGCTGATGATGGTCGGCCAGCGCCGCCGCCTGCTTGATTACCTGCACGACACGGACAAGAGCCGTTATCAGGCGATCACCAAGAAGCTCAAGCTTCGTCACTAATTTCACCCGTGGGAGAGGCCCGGTTTTTGCCGGGCTGCTTTTTTCTCCCCAAACAGTCCGCGCCCGCCGTAAAGCGCGATCGGCCGGCAGGACATCAGCAAGCATCGCGCGAAATACCTTCGTTGCCACTGGGTGATTTCAATCAGGCCCGATTGCGTTCGGGTTTCATTGAAGTTCCTCGGGGGCAATGAGGGTGACCAATAAATCAAACATGTCATCCAAAATTACCGCCCAAGTCGGTGATAAACAAATCACCATCGAGACCGGCAAACTCGCCAAACAAGCCGACGGTGCCGTCACCGTCCAACTCGGAGAAACCGTCATCGTCGTGGCCGCCGTTGCCGCCACCAAAGCCAAGGAAGGCCAGGACTTTTTCCCGCTCACGGTGGACTACCGCGAGAAAGCCGCCGCTGCCGGAAAATTTCCCGGCGGTTACTTCAAGCGCGAAGGTCGCCCGACTGAAAAAGAAATTCTCACCTGCCGCCTGACGGATCGCCCGATCCGTCCGCTGTTTCCGAAAGGCTGGTACAATGAAGTGCAGGTCCAGACCGTCGTCCTCAGCGCCGACGGCGAAAATGATCCCGACATCCTGAGCATCATTGGCGCGAGCGCGTCGCTGATGGTGAGCGATATTCCGTGGGACGGTCCGCTCGGCGCCGTGCGCGTCGGTCGCGTCGGCGGCAAGTTCATCGCGAACCCGACTCATGCCGAGATGAAGGAGAGCGATCTCGATCTCGTTTACGTCGGCAACGCCACCGACATTGTTATGTACGAAGGCGCGGCCAAGGAAATTTCCGAAGCTGACTTCAACGCCGCGCTCGCGTTCGGCCAGGAAGCCTGCCAGCCGATCATCGCCGCGCAGAAGGAACTCGTTGCCCTCGCCGGCAAAAAGAAACGCGAGATCACGTTGACTCTCGCTCCCGATGACGTTCTCGCCGAAGCCAAGAAACTCGCCGGCGACCGTTTCGTGCCCGCGCTGTTGACGCCCGGCAAACTCGCCCGCGAGGCCGCCTGCAAAGCGATTCAGGACGAGGTCGGCGCGAAGCTCGTCGAGAAGTTCGGCGCGGAGAAAGTCACCAACTTCATCATCAAGGACGCGTTCTATTACATCCAGAAGGAAGCCGTCCGCAAATTGATCCTCGAAAGCGGCAAGCGTCTCGACGGTCGCGCGTTCGATGTCGTCCGCCCGATCTCCAGCGAAGTCGGCATTCTCCCGCGCGCGCACGGCTCGGCGCTGTTCGTTCGCGGCGAAACCCAGGCGGTCACCCTCGTCACGCTCGGCACGGGCGACGACGTCCAGGAATTCGATTCCTACACCGGCGGCGAGAACGAGAAGAAATTTATTCTCCACTACAACTTCCCGAATTTTTCCGTCGGCGAAACCGGTCGCATCAGCGGCCCCGGTCGCCGCGAGATCGGCCACGGCGCGCTTGCTGAACGTAGCATCGAGCCGATGATTCCGCTCGACACTTATCCCTATGCGGTGCGCGTCACCAGCGAGATCATGGAATCCAACGGCTCGACCTCGATGGCGTCCGTTTGCGGCGGCACACTCGCGTTGCTCGACGCTGGTGTTCCGATGATTCGTCCGGTGGCCGGCATCAGCGTCGGCATCTGCACCGAATACGGCGGCGACAAAAAGATTTCCAAGTATCAACTGCTGACCGACATCATCGGTTGGGAGGACGCCTACTGCGACATGGATTGCAAGATCGCCGGCACGGAAAAAGGCATCACCGGCTTCCAACTCGACCTGAAGCTGAAAGGTATCCCGCACGCGCTCATGGCCGAGACGGTTGAAAAAGCCCGCATCGCGCGTCTCGCGATTCTCGCCGAGATGGCCAAGACCATTTCCGAGCCGCGCAAGGAAATTAGCAAGTATGCCCCGCGCATCACGTCGTTGAAGATCAACCCCGAGAAGATCGGCGCGCTGATCGGACCCGGCGGCAAGAACATCAAGAAGCTCGTCGAAGAATCCGGCTGCGAAATTGACATCGAAGATGATGGCACCGTGAACATCTTCTCCGTCTCGCCGGAAGGCATGAAGATCGCCGTGGATCACATCACCGGCATGACCGCCGAAGCCGAGATCGGGAAAATCTATCGCGGCAAGGTCGTCACGATCAAAGAATTCGGCGCGTTCGTCGAATTCCTCCCGGGCAAGGACGGCCTCGTGCACATCAGCGAACTCGCGAACTTCCGCGTCAAGAAGACCGAAGACATCGTCAAGATGGGCGACGAAATTTTCGTCAAGTGCCTCGGCGTGGATGAAAAGGGCCGCGTCCGTCTCTCACGCAAGGCCGCGATGGAAGATCGCGACAAGGAAATGGGCGGCGGCCAGTCCGAACAACCGCCGGCTGAATCCGGTGAACCCGAAATGGCCGAACGCACCGAAGGCGGCGACCAAGGTGATCGCGGCGAACGCCAGCGTCCCGACCGTGGCGGTGACCGTGGTCCGCGTCCTGACCGTGGCGGTCGTGGCGGAAACAGGTAAGCTACCCTGAAAGAATTCAAGGCGAGCCGGCAACGGCTCGCCTTTTTCGTTGGAAGAGTGGGACGCGGTGGAACGCGTCCCTACCGAATTTCTGGCGACGCGCTCTTGCGATTGGTAGGGACGCGTTCCACCGCGTCCCCAATTTCCATTCTAGTGCCTGCGCAAAATCAACCGGTGATCCACCCGCCGCGTCTGGCTGTATTCCAGTCGCGGCAATTCGGTGAGCGTTGGTGATTCTGTTTGATTGAGAATCGTGCGCGCCATCGCTTGAAACGCCTTCCAGCGCGGCCACTCAAGTTCCGGCGCGTGGGCGATCTGCCGGAGCAGGCTGCGCCATTCGATGATCGCGCGGTCAATGTCGCCCGCGCCGAGCAGGTCCGTCACCCAGCCGTGTTTGTTCAGCGGATTTTTATGGACGCTCTGCACCACGGCTTCCGCGCCCGCGCCGTATTTCGGCGGCAAACCATTTTCGAGATAGCCGGGAAAACTTTGCAGTTGAAATCTCTCGTGGCAGACCAGCGCCAGTCTGCCGCCGTAACGATTCTCGTCGCCGCAGAAACGAAAGCCGGCGTCGAGATTCGCGATATCATAAATCAATTCATCGAGCGGATAACTCTCGTCTTCCAGCGCGGCAGCGAGGGCGAGGCCGTCGCCTTGCGAAAAGAAACTCACCATGCGCCCGCGCAACGTCGGATTGCCTTGCGCGTCCACGAGATTGAGCCGTCGCCACGTGAGCGCCGTGCCGGTGGCGGTCGGAAGTTTCTTGCACGTCTCGACGAGCGAGCATTGCGCGCAATCGTAAGGCAGCACTTCGCGCTCGACGGGTTTCCAAATCGCGACGCCATATTTGTCCACCGGCACGCGCATCGTGAGATCAGCGAGGCTGACGTAGGCGAGAATTCGCGTGGCCTGCTTGACGAATTTCACCACGGGCGTTTTCTGCGCGGCGAGTTTGTGTTCGACGAGCGGAGCAAGTTTTTCCTTCCACGCCGACATTTCACACTGACGCCCGTTCCAGTTGGTGAGCCGTCGCACCCACTTGGCGATGATGACGCGGTCGTCATTCAACACGTCGGCGACCGTGGAAGCGCGACCGTAGATTTTTTGCCCGTCTTCTTTTTCTTCCAGAACGACGATCATGCCGGTGCCGACTTTCTCCAGCGCGGCTTGTTCGGAGAGAGCAGGGCGTAGTTTGGAAACAAAGTCCGTTTGACGCTCGCCCTCACCCTGACCCTCTCCCCCGGGGAGAGGGGAAAGCGGTTGGACGGTTTTGGATTCTTCGGAAGCCTCACTGCCTTCGCCGGCTTCCGTCGTCGCCTGCGACGGCGAACGATTCTCCCTCTCCCATCGGATGGGAGAGGGCAGGGGTGAGGGTTCAGGGTGAGGGCGGTTCAAAACACAAATCTCTCTCAGTGGTTTCTCCACCAGCGCCGGATAAGTCTCCCACTCGCCACAGCTGTTCAACATTTCGCGCTGGCGTTTGCGGACGTGGCGGGCGCGTTCGGCATCGGTCTTCAAGCCGCACGGCGTGTCGGGATGTTTCAACGATTCCTCCACGCCGAGGAAAATGGGCTTGGTCGTGAACAATCTTTCCTGGGCGCGCACGGCTTCGGTGAAGGGATCACGGCCTTGCTCGGCGGCGGTTTGCATCAAGCTCAACAACGCGCTCCAATCCACCGCGCCGCTGCGGGAGAGATGACACGGGCGTGCGTCGAGCAGACGAATCTCGTTCGCGGTGATGAGCACGAAGCCGCACTCGTCCAAGCCACGCCGGCCAGCGCGACCGAACATTTGGAGGATTTCATCCGCGCGCAACGGCTGCTCGGCGGCATCGCGACGATATGATTCGCCCGCGAGCGCGACGCTGCGGAGCGAGAAATTGATTCCGGCAGCCAGTCCCATCGTGGCAACGACGACACGGAGTTGGCCGGCCTTGGCGAGCGGTTCAATCACGCCCGCGCGCGCGGCGTAGCTGAGTCCGCTGTGATGATACGCGATGCGGCACTTGAGAAGTTTAGCGAGATGCTCGCCGACAATCTGCTTTTGCTCTGTGCTGAGTTGAAGTGGATTGGGCGTGGGCAGATTGCGCGCGAGATCGGCGGCCATACTTTCAGCGGCTTGACGGCGTGGGGCGAAAATCAAAATCGGCCCGAGGTCTTCGGCGAGCGACTTGGCGATGAGGCGTGGCCAGTAACCGCGAATCTCGGACGGCACGTGGAAATTCAGATTGTTCGCGTGAACTTCCTCCTGCGGCACGGGCCGTTGCTCGTGGCGAATCAAAGTGGCTTTGCGTCCGAGGCGTGTTAGCCATTGAACGACGTGGTGCGGATTGGAAACGCTGCCACTGAGGAGCAGGAATTGCGTGTGCGCCGGCGCGAGCGCGAGCGCGAGTTCATAGTTCAAGCCACGATCCGGGTCGCTGATCATCTGGTATTCATCCACGACGAGCAGCGCCGGGCCATCGCCGGAGATGAGCCGGTTCTTCTGCGTCTCGAGCGTGGCGACGAGTACGGGCGCGCTGAGATTTTCCGCGAGATCGCCCGTCGCGATACCGACGTCCCAGCCGCGCGCGCGCCATTCGGCGAGTTTGTCGTTGGCCAGCGCGCGGGTGGGCACGGTGTAAATCGCCTGGCCGCGTGGCTTGCCGTTGTTGGACCACAACTCGAAGATCAACGTTTTGCCCGAGCCAGTAGGCGCTTGCACGACGACGTCCTTGCCCTCGCGCAACGCGGCCACGGCCTGCTGCTGCCACAAGTCCGGCACGGCGACTTGATTGAGCGCGGGCAGGTCGGCGAATTGTGATTCGAGTGACTGCACAGCCACAGCATAGTTGCCATGAGCGCAGACGGAAATGGAAAGTCGAAGCGGCGAACTGAATGTTCTGTTACGAGCGCGTCGCGAAACGGCGTGAGAAAAGGAACGTGGCGCAGCCACCGATGAGCAGGAGCGCGGCGCTGGTCGGTTCGGGCACGGGCATGACCAGCAGATCAAACGCGCCCGGGCCGGTGGCAATGAAGTCGCCGAGGAAAGTGTCCGTCGGACTTGTGGTGTCGTACATGCGGATTTCGCCGGTGCCGGTGTTGGAGACGTAGAGGATGCCGCCGTCAATGGTCATGCCCCAGAAGGAACTGCCGGGCGAAACGAGGTAGCTGATAAACGCGCCGGTCGTAGCATCGAAACGCGCCAAGCCTCCGCCCGCGTTGCCGGCGGCGTAGAGATGCGTGGGGCCGAAGATGAGATCGCCAAACGGGCCGACGGGAGCCGCGGTGAGATTGCCCAAGAACGCGCCAGTGCCGCCATCATATTTTTCCACCAAGCCCGAAACGATATTACCTTGATACAAATGGCCGCCGGGGCCGAAGGCGAGACCGTGTTGGTGATGCGTCGGCGGATTCGCCGCGAACACGCCGAGGAAGGCTCCGCTCGATCCGTCGAACTTGTAAATGTTACCGAAGTCGTTGAAGTGGCTCATCACGTAAAGATTTCCGTCCAGCCCGATTTCCATGTCGGCTGGGTCGGTGGCTCCCGCGCCGCTGAGAGTCGAGGGCGAAATGAATTCACTGATGTATGCGCCGGTAGCCCCGTCGAACTTGAGGACGTTGTGGGAAAATTCATTCAGCACCAAAAGATTTCCGCCGGTGTTATAGACCATGGCCGTCGGTCCATCCATCAACGTCGGGTGCGATGCAAAGACGCCCAGGTAAGTGCCGCTGGAGTTGAAGCGATAAACGGCGTCGCCGGAAAAACCCGCGACCAGCATGTCGGCACGACTGGCGGCGGGAATCAGACAAACGGCGGCGAGCAGCAGTGCGAAACGGCGTATCATGGGTTTGAGAATAGCTGGATTTTTCAGCGTTGCCTAGCATTGGATTGCTTTGCGGCGCGGAAGTTTGTGCCGAGGCTGGAGCGCGGACGCCGCGTCCGCGAGTTTCGGACGCTTCGCGCGGACGAGGCGTCCGCGCTCCGGCGAACCGTGTGACGATTTGAACATTGCACGGTCAGATTGGTCTGCGTATATGTCACCGCATTCAAAACGCAAATAATTTTATGGCGGAGGTCAATTCACTGAGGGCGGCGCCAGTTCGAGCCGCAAGGTGGCGGGTCATGCTGGCCGCTCTCGTTTGGGTGACGGCGTCGGTGAGCTTCGCCGAGTTGAGCCTGGTTCAATTCGATGTTTTTCCCGGCTACGATCAAGTGACGCGCGAGGGCAACTGGTTTCCCATCGTTTGCGAAATCAAAAACAACGGCCCGTCGTTTTCCGGCACGGTCGAAGTTTCCAACGGCACTTACGGCAAGGATCAGACGCATCGCGTGACCATCGAATTGCCGACGGGCACGCTGAAGCGAATCACGCTGCCGGCGTTCGCGGCGGGACGATACGCGGGCGTGTGGAACGTGCGGCTGGCAGATGCGCGCGGCAAAACCATTTCTGAACAGACAGCGCTGCGACCGCGCGTGCAGGTCGGTTGGGAGACGATGCTGCTGGGTTCGCTCTCGCGCACGCCGGGCGGCTCGCCAAATTTCCGTCCGCTCAACAAGAGCCAGGCCGAACTCCAGCCGACGGCGGCGCGGTTTCAACCGAGCGTGTTCCCGGACAATCCGCTGTTGCTCGAAGCGCTGGACGCGATTTATCTGAGCGCCGAAGTCGCGGGCGAACTGCGCAACGAACAGGTCAACGCGCTGCTCGGCTGGCTCAACGCCGGCGGTCACTTGATCGTGTCGCTCGAACAGGCAACGGACGTGAACGCGCTGCCGTGGTTGAAGGAGGTGCTGCCGTTCGAGCCGAAAGAGAGCCGGTTGTTGCAAAACCACAGCCAGCTTCAGGATTGGGCATCGGGTCTGGCGGGTTCGGGCAACGCGGGAGAAGCTTCCTTTTCCGATCTGCGACCGGATCCAAATTTTGAACTCAAGGACATGCAGGCGTTGACCGGCGGAGTTCGCGATGGACGCGTGTTGCTCAAGTCTGGCGACGTGCCGCTCATCGTGCGCGGGAATCGCGGGCTGGGTCGGGTGACGGTGCTTACGTTCAATCCCGAACGCGAGCCGTTTCGCTCGTGGAAAAATTCGCAATCGTTCTGGAGCAAACTGGCGGGCGTGCCGGCTTCGGTTTATTCCGGGCGCGAAAATTACAACGGTTACGGCCAGAGTATTGACTCGATCTTCGGCGCGATGATTGACAGCCGGCAAGTGCGCAAGCTGCCGACGACCTGGTTGCTGACGCTGCTGTTGGTGTACTTGCTCGTCATCGGACCCCTCGACCGCTGGTGGTTGAATCGCATCGGCAAACCCATGCTCACGTGGATCACGTTTCCGGGCTACGTGGTCGTGTTCTCACTGCTGATTTATCTCATCGGCTACAAACTGCGCGCAGGCGAAACCGAGTTCAACGAGCTGCATCTCGTGGACGTTTTGCGCAATGGCGACCGGGCGGAATTGCGCGGGCGAACTTACGCGTCGCTGTATTCGCCGGCGAACGCCAAGTTCACGCTCGCCAGCAAACAGAAGACGGCGACGTTTCGCGGCGAACTCATGAGCGTCACCGGCCGCGCGGACTCGGACAATTCGACCGTGCGGCAGAAAGGCGACAGCTTCGAAGCGGATGTATTCGTGCCCGTCTGGACGAGCCAGCTTTTTACGAGCGACTGGTGGCAAAGCGTGCCGATGCCGTGGGACGTGACCGTCAAGCCGCAGGGCGAAACACTCGCGGTCGAAGTGGTGAATCACTCCGGGAAACGGGCGACCAACCTGCAACTCGTCGTGGGCGATCGGATCTATCCGCTCGGTGAACTTGGCGAAGGTGAATCCAAGAGCGCGAAGTTCAAACGCGACGAGGGCACGGAACTTTCCGTTTTTACGCGGGCGAATTCGCAACGGTTCTTCGACATTGCGCAACGCCGGCAATACGCCTTTGGTGAAACGAAGCGCGGACAAATTTCCGATCTGCCCAGTTCCAGCATCGCCGTTTCGTTCATCCGCCAGGCTGAGACGGGCGAATCGTATCGCAGCTTCCAACTGCCGCAGGGTTTGGACTTGAGCGAGTTCGCAGGGCAGGGGAACGCGCTCCTGCTGGCGTGGACGGCGGACAACGCGCCTGTGCCCGCGCTTAATCAGTTCGCGGCCAAGCGCGGTTTTCATCACACGCTATGGCGCGTTCCGATTGTGTTAAGTCCAAAGTCTTGAGTCTAAAGTTTATGCCTTTCGGAAATTCAATTTTAAGCAGTGGGCCGAAAACCCTGCCATTCCCCAACCCCAACGGGATTGAATCATGCAGCCCAGGGTTGCGAGGGACGAGCTACCCTGGGTGGAGATTCAAAGGTTCATCAACCCTGAAGGGGTTGAAGCCCGGCGCGCAAACGGGGGATGCAACCCCGTTGGGGTTGCAATCGTTGTTGTGCTTGACCCAGGGTAGCTCGTTCCTCGCAACCCTGGGCTGGATGACGGAATCCCTTTGGGATTCTCGAAATCTGTTTCCGAAAGACATTGAGCTGATGAACAATCCTCAACCATCCGACATCAAGGGATCAAAATTCAAACGCACCCCTGACGTTAGACCTTAGACCCTATGACCGACGCCCCTCCACTCCCCGCCGTCCAGACGAGCGGCCTGTCTCGCAACTACGGAAATTTTACCGCGCTCTCGGGCTTGAACCTGACCGTTAATCAAGGCGACTTGTTCGGCTTCATCGGATCGAACGGCGCGGGTAAAACGACCACATTGCGCATCCTTTCGACGTTTCTTACTCCGTCAGCGGGCGCCGCGATCATCTTCGGGCACGACGTCGTGCGCGAGGCTGACGCCGTGCGTCATGTCATCGGTTACATGCCGGATTTCTTTGGCGTCTATAAAGACATGGAAGTCACCGAGTATCTGGATTTCTTCGGCGCGTGTTATCGCATCCCGACCGCGAAGCGCGAGAAAACCGTCAGCGACGTTTTGGAACTCGTCGGCCTGAGCGAAAAGAAAGGCTCACTGATCGGCGCGTTGAGTCGCGGAATGCAACAACGCCTCGGACTCGCGCGGGTGTTGATCCACGATCCCCGCTTGCTCCTGCTCGATGAACCCGCCAGCGGACTCGACCCGCGCGCGCGCATCGAGATGATGGAAATTCTCCGCGAGTTGCAACGGCTCGGCAAAACCATCATCATCAGCTCGCACATCCTCAGTGAACTCGAAACCATCTGCAATCGCGTCTGCATCATCGAGCGCGGGCAGTTGATTTACAGCGGCCCGGTGCAGGGCGTGCGCGACCAGGTTTCCTCCGGCAAGGTCGTCTGGGCGCGCGTTGCCAGCGATCAGGACAAAGCCATCGAGTTGCTGAAGACGAATCCGTTGATCGCCGAAGTCAGCGCAGTGGATCATGAAATCAAAGTCACGCTTGCCACCGAACAAACCGATCACAGTCTCGTGGCCGACGTGCTCGTGCGCGGCGGCGCGAAGCTGATTGAATTGCGCGAGGATGAAATCGGGCTGGAAGAAGTCTTCATGCGTGTGACGAAAGGGGAAACGCAGTGAACGCAGAGATCAAAGGTCAGAGGTCAGAAGTCAGGAAAACATCCAGCCCTCCTCTGACCTTTGACTTCTGATCTCTGAGCTCTGCCATGACTTTCCTGCCCATCGTCAAACGCGAACTGGCGGTGCTCGCCGCCCGGGCAGGCGCGCGCTGGGTGCGGATCGGACTGATCGGCGTGGCCATCTTCTTTTGTCTCCAGTTTTTCGCATTGAGAACGGGCATGTCACCGACGTCTGCCGGTGCGGCGGCGTTTCATACGCTGGCTGGCATGGCTTTTCTGCTGGCGTGCGGAGCGACCTTCGTGACAGCGGACTGCGTGAGCTACGAGCGGCGCGATGGCACGCTCGGGTTACTTTTTCTGACCGACCTGAAAGGTCACGATGTCGTGCTCGGGAAACTCGTTGCCGCGGGGTTGAATGCATTTTACGCGTTGCTGGGCATGGCGCCGGTCTTGATGTTGCCGTTACTGGCCGGCGGTGTGACGGGTTTGCAAGTGTTTTGGACGGCGCTCGCCCTGCTGAACCTGCTGCTCATTGCCCTCGCCGTTGGCATGGTGGCGACGGTCCGCGCCACTACGCGCGCGCGAGCGTGGCGTGACGCGGCGTTGCTGTTCGTGTTTGTCCTGGCGTGGCCGTGGCTGCCGAATCTCGCCTGGGAATCCGATCTTAGTTCTGCGCTGAAGTCGCTGAGTCCGCTTTATGTCATCGTAAACAAGTTTGATATGATGCCCGCGCTCAAGCTGAAGAGCATCTGGATTTCGTTCGCGCTCGTTCATGCGGAAGCCTGGTTGCTGCTGCTGTTGGCCGCGTTCCTTTTGCAGCGAGGCTGGCGCGATTCGTTCAACCTCCGGCGAGTGAAGTCCGGGCATGAGGCCCGCCGGGAGCGGCACGCGCACGCCGCGACTCCGCCGACGCAACGCCCCGCGCATGTGTTTCGTCCGATTGCGCCGGTGGCTTACTCGTTTTTGCGGCTGCGATCACAAGGCGCGCTGGCATGGGGAGCGGCGGTGATTTCGTTTCTCGGTTCGTTCGGCAGCGCGGCCGGTGTCATGGGACTGGGAATGCCTTCGTTGTATTTCGGCGTTCCGGCCATTTTACATTTTGGTTCGTCGGGACTTTTTGCCTGGGTGGCGGGAAGATTTTTGTTCGAGGCGAGACGCAGCGGCGAACTGGAATTGTTGTTGTCCACTCCCGTCGGCGCGCGCGGGATTGTGCGCGATCAGTGGTTCGCGTTGATGCGGGTGTTGCGCGGGCCGTTGATCCTCGTGGTCATAGGTGCATTGCCGCACGCGGCACGTGTCATTGCGATGGGCGCGGGAACTGAAATGATCGGACTGCTGGGAGCGTTGCTGACGATGGCGAATGCGGTGTTGGGCGTGTTCGCAATGACGTGGTTCGGCATGTGGCTCGGCGCACGCGTGAAACGTCCCATCGCAATCGTTGGATGGGCGGTCGGGCTGGTGGACGTGTCGGCCATCGTGATCAGCTACGTGGTGGTCTTCGTGATCGCTAACCTGGCCTCGCCTCGCGGGTTCACTTATCCGATGTTGCTTTGGAGTGTGGCGCTGCCGTTCCTGTTCACTTTGAAGAACGTTGGCTTCATCTGGTGGTCGCATCAGCAACTCTGCCGGGAGTTCCGGACGCCAGGAGTGTTACGTTGGACGAATTGGCCGGCATCGTGGACGGGCGCGGATTCAGGGGGCGTGAACACATGACTTTGTTTCCCGTCATCCATCGCGAACTGCGGGCGCAAGCGCGGCAGCCATTTACATATTGGTTGCGTTTGCTGGGCGCGGGCGCGGCGCTGGCAGTCATGGCGGTGATGATCCTGAATGGAGGAAGCGGCGGAGAATCTTTCGCGGCGCTGCATCGGATGGTGCTGCTGTCCATCTGGGTGCTGGTGCCGTTGGGCGTGGCGGATTGCGTGAGTCGCGAGCGGCGCGAGGGCACGCTCGGGCTGTTGTTTCTCACGCCGTTGCGGGCGCGGGATGTGGCGCTGGCCAAGGCGGGAACGCACGGGCTGCGCGGGCTGGCGTTGTTGCTGGCGGTCTTGCCGATGATGGCGGTCACCTTTCTGCAAGGCGGCGTTGGTTGGCGGGCGGTGGTGTTTTCGTTCTCGATCAATCTCGCGTGGCTCGCATTGGTCGTGGCCGTGAGCGTGCTGGCTTCGGCGCATTGCCGGAGTTGGACGCGGGCGCTGGCGCTGACCCACGTGCTGATCGTGGTGTCCGCCGTGGCGGCGGGCACGTTGAAAATGTTCGCCGCGATTCTCGTCTTTCGACCGAGCGCGATCTGGCAGGTGATGGAACAACTGGACTCATTCATCGCAGGAAGCGTGCAATACCTGACTGGCGGGCGCGGGCTTTGGAGCACGAACTTTACCGCATCCATGATTCCGCCGGGCGTCATCCGCCGGATCATGTTGGGCGAGCTTGTGACCACCGGCGCGCTGTTGGCGATGGCGTTGACGCTGGTGTTGTGGGCTGGGCACGTGATCGCGCGGCGCTGGCGCGAGGAACCGCCGCCGGTGTGGATGCAGAAGACGAGCGTCGCACTGACCAAGCCGAGATTCGGCGTCGCCTTTTTTCGCCGCTGGATGTTGCGGCATCTGGAAAAAAATCCCATCGGCTGGCTGGAGCGGCGGACGTGGAGCGGGCGCGTGGTGGTGTGGGCGTGGTTTGCCGTGACGACGACCTTGTGCAGCGCGGCGGTCACGGACCAAAACATCTGGCGCGATCCGCGACGGTCGTTGCTGCCGCTGGTGTGGCTGCTGCCGGGGAGCATGGGGTATCTGGCGGCGGGGAGTTTCCGGCGCGAGCGCGAGAACGGCGTGATGGAACTGCTGCTGGTCTCGCCGCTGACACCGCAGCAAATCATCCTGGGCCGCCTGCGCGGCATCTGGGGACAGTTTCTGCCGGCGGCGGCGTTGCTGGTGTTTGTCTGGCTGGCGGTGCGCAATCTGGGTTTGTACCAGACGACGGGCGCGGAATGGCTCGGGTTTTTTCTCGTCGCGTTCGGAGCGGTGCCGGTGATCGGGCTGAGTTTTTCATTGTCGAGCCGGACGACGATCGGCGCGTTCGTGCTGACGGCGCTGTTTGGTTTTGCGTTGCCGCCGTTGCTCGGCTGGCTGGTGGTGGTCGCATTGGACCCGTTCACGTCGTGGAACATGCGCGAGCGGGACTCGGCGCAACTGGCTTTCAGCGTGATCGCGCTGGCGCTGCTGGCGGGCGCGTTCGGGCAGGGGATGCGCTGGCGGTTGGAGCGGCGGAAGTTTCAATTCAACACTGGCGTGTCATGAAGTTTCTACCGGTCGTCGAACGTGAATTGCGGGTGGCCGCGCGCAAGAGCGGCACATTCTGGATGCGCTCGGTGATGGCGGCGCTGGTGCTGGCGGGCGCGGCGGTGATTCTGGTGTTCGCGCGCGATCAACCGCCGCGCGTGTTCGGGCCGGTCTTGTTTTACGTGCTCGCGGGCATCGCGCTGGTGGCGTGTCTCGTGGCCGGTGCGGTGGTGACTTCGGATTGCCTCAGCGAGGAGAAGCGCGAAGGGACGCTCGGGTTGTTGTTCCTGACCGACCTGAAAGGCTACGATGTCGTGGCGGGCAAACTGGTCGCCAATTCGCTCGGCAGTCTGTATGGCTTGCTGGCCATCGTGCCGATGCTGGGGCTGCCGTTGTTGATGGGCGGCGTGGCGCCCGCGGAATTCGGCCGAGTGTCACTGGTTCTGTTGAACACCCTGTTCTTTTCGCTGACGGCGGGAATAGTGTGTTCGTCTTACTCGCGGACGGCGCGTGAGGCGGCAGTCGCGACGATTGCGCTGATCGTGCTGTTCACGGCGTTGATTCCGGCGCTGGGAGGGTTGCTGGAGTGGCAGTTGAGAAAGGATGATCTGCACGAACCGTTTTTATTTGCCTCGCCGGTGTTCAGTTTTTACAGCGCCATAGATGCTCGCGCGAAAGGAAACGTGGACCTGTTTGTCTGGTCGCTGGCAGCACAGCACGGAGCGGCGTGGCTGTTCCTGGCGCTGGCGTGTTACGTCACGCCGCGAACCTGGCGGGAGAAGGCGTTGCGCCCGACCGCGCGCCTGGCTCAACCGGTCACCGAGGGAGCAATCGCTTTTCGCACGCGGCTGTTGGCGGTGAATCCATTTTACTGGCTGGCGGCGCGATCGCGCCGCGGGCCGGTGCTGGTGTGGAGCGCGTTGACGGTCTTGGCGGCGCTTTGGATGTGGGGCGCGTTCGAGTTCAAGCGTGACTGGTTTAGTGAAGGGATCTTTGTGGCGACGGCACTGGCGTTGAATTCATTTCTGAAAATCTGGGTCGCGGCGGAGGCTTGCCGGCCTTTGGCGGAGGAGCGCAAAACCGGCTCGTTGGAATTGCTGCTCACGACGCCGCTGTCCGTGCGGCAGGTGATCGAGGGCCATCGGCTGGCACTGGCGCGTCAGTTTTTATGGCCGTGTCTGCTCGTGCTGCTCGCGGAATTTGCGATGATGATTTCCGGCATGGCGAAGATGGGTGGCGATTCGCCGGCCACTTCCGAACCGATGGCGGTCTGGATCTCACTCTGGATTCTCGGGCTGATTCTGTTCGCCGCCGACTTGGTGGCTTTGCACTGGATGGGAATGTGGATGGGGCTGGCCTCGCGAAATCCGAAGCGCGCATTTATCAAGACCACAGCACGGGTGCTGGTTCTGCCGTGGGCGGCTTTTTTGCTGTTTCTTCTGGTGGTTGCCCTGGGAGAAATCACGTTTCACCGTTCGCCGGGCGGGAAGACCTTCATCGCCGTGTGGTTTGTGCTGGC
>SCTL01000721.1 GCA_004297495.1 Verrucomicrobiota bacterium | reverse complement strand
CGGCTACAGCGATGATTTGCCGCAATTGATCTTCGCCTACCTGAAAGGCTTGAATGGTCGGTAGCCTTTTTCGTCTGTCGAACGAGCCGCAGTGATGATCCAGTGACTGAATCCCGCAAGCACTACCGGGCAGCCCCGTACAATCCCGGCTTGGCTTTGAGGCGTTTTTGGCTATCTTCTTCGCGCCATAACACTGCGCCAATGACTGCTTCTCCCGCTGTTTCCCGACTCGCTTCAAACCCGCAAACTCACGGCTCTGTGAGTTGGCTGGTTGCGAGAGCGGCTTCCTTTCATTGGAGGCAGGATTGAATCCTCAAAAACAGAAGCTGCAAATCTGGCCGGGCATCATTCCCCTGCTCTGCTTCGCGTTCGGATTCTGCGTCACGGCTCACGCGCAATTCACGCCGCTGCTCTCGATCAACAGTCCCGCCGTGGCCGAGGGCGATTCCGGTTTCACCAATCTCACCTTCACGGTTTCACTCAGCGATCCCAGTGGCGACACAGTGACGGTGGAGTATTTCACCGTGCCCGTCTCAGCCACGTCGGGCGTGGATTATCTTTCCGTGACCGGACTGGTGACGTTGCTGCCGGGAGAAACTTCCGCTCCGGTTGACGTGCAAATCATCGGCGACGCGCTGAATGAACCAGATGAAACGCTTTACGTCTATCTGCGCAACGCCACGAACGCGTTGATCCTCGATGATCGCGGCGACGGCACGATTGTGAATGACGATCCCCTGCCCTCACTCAGCATCTCGAACGTGAGCTTGCCCGAAGGCGACACGGGCACGACGAATGCGGTTTTTGCGGTCACGCTTTCCGCGCTGAGCGGCCAGACGGTTTCCGCGGATTTTTTTACGACCGGCATCACCGCCACATCGGGCCAGGATTTTGTGGGCGCGAGTTCGACGATTACTTTCTCTCCCGGCAACACGAACACCAGCATTTCAATTCCGGTGATTGGCGATTTGTTGAACGAGGACGACGAAACTTTTTCCGTCACACTGACCAACGTGGCCAATGCCACGCTCGTCACCAATCGCGCGCTGGCCACGATCATTGACGACGATCCCCTGCCCGGCATCGCCATCCAGGACGTGACCGTGATTGAAGGCACGGGCGGCACAAACTTCGCCGCGTTTCCCGTATCGCTTCTGCCGGCAAGCGGGAGGATGGTTTCCGTCACCTTCGCCACAACGAGCGGAACGGCAACGTCCGGCGCTGACTTCACCGGCACAAACGGCACGCTCTCTTTCCTCGCCGGCGTGACCAATTTGAATCTCTTGATTCCGATAACGACGGATTCAAGCATCGAACCCACGGAAAACTTTGTCGTCAACCTGTCGAGTCCGACGAATGCCGTGCTGAACGCTTCGCAAGCGACCGCCACCATTCTCGACGACGAAACGCGCACGTTGAACTTCACCAACGCCGCGCCCGTGATCATCCCGCTGCAAGGCGCGGCGCTGGTTTATCCTTCGAGCATCGAACTATCCGGTCTCGTCGGCTCGGTGGTGAAAGTCACGGCCACGCTGGCGGGCGCGAGCCACAGCTATCCCGATGATCTCGACGTGCTGCTCGTCGGTCCGGCGGGCCAAAATGTTTTACTCATGTCCCAGTGCGGAGAAAATCTGGCGATCAACAATGTGACGCTGACTTTTGACGACACGGCCGCCGGCTCGCTGCCCAACACGACGCAAATCAGCAGCGGTTCATACAAACCCACGAGTTATTCGTTGAGTCCGCCGATTTTTTCGCCGCCCGCTCCGTCCGCGCCGTTCGGCAATGCGCTTTCCACGTTTAACGGTCGCGATCCGAATGGCACGTGGTCGCTCTTCGTGTTCGATCATTCCAACAACGACGGCGGCAGCCTCGCGCGCGGCTGGCAGCTTGGCCTGACGCTTTCCAATCTCGTTTGCTGCACCGGCGGCAATGCGGATTTGTCGGTGACGGTTTCGGATTCGCCCGATCCTTCGGTCACGACCAGCAACGTGACTTTCACCGCGCGCATCATCAACAACGGCCCGGCGGGCGCGACCAGTGTGACCCTCACGAATCTGCTGCCCGCCGGAATGAATCTTGTTTCCGCCAGCACCTCGCAAGGAACGCTCGCCACCAACGCGGGAGTCATCACCGGCAATCTCGGCACCATCGGACTCGGAGCCGTCGCGACGGTCAGCATCACCGCCATGCCCACGAACTTCGGAATGTTCACCAACTTCCTCACCGTCAGCAGCGACAAGACCGATCCCAATCTCACGAACAACACCGCGCTGACGCCGACGACGGTGAACCAACTTGCGCCGCTCATGCAGGTTGCGAACGCCGCGGTTGCCGAAGGTGATGGCGGAACGACGAATCTGATTTTCTCCGTCACGCTTTCGCGCAGCAACAACGTCGCCGTCACGTTGGATTATGCGACCACGAATGGCACGGCGACGGCGGACAGCGATTACGTGGCGGCGGCAGGCACACTGATCATTCCCGCAGGAATTACCAATGGCATTATCAGCGTCGCGATCAACGGTGACATTGTGGTTGAACCGAACGAAACTTTTTCTCTGTTGTTAAGCAATCCCACGAATGGATTGCTCGCCGCCAGTTCAGCCACCGGAACGATTGTCAATGATGACGGCGTGCCGAATCAGCTTTATCAATTCAGCTTGAGCACGGTGAGTTCGCCGCAGTATGCCGGCAATGGTTTTCCCGTGACGATCTCTGCGCGCGACATCTCGAACAATATTGCGACGACTTTCACCGGTCCGGCGCGCTTGAGCGGACTCGTCGGCAGCGGGCCGGAAGTCTCGGTCGTGATTACCGAGATTGATACCGGCGATTCGGATCGCGTGGAATTCTCCAACGTCGCGGGTTACGCCGTGGATGTCTCGGGCTGGCGCGTGAGCGTTTATGACTGGGTTTCCTGGCCCGATCCGCAATTCATTTTCACGATTCCCGCGGGTACCACTTGTGGCGCGAATGAAGTTTTCTTGCTCACGGACAACGGCACTGGACCTGGCGTGTATCCCAGTTTCTTTTCCGGGGCCGGGCTCAACGCGAATTGGAGCAACGACGAAACCAACAACATGGTCGCCGTGTTGTTGCAGGACGCCGATGGTCGCATTGTGGATTTCACCTGCGCCTTCGATGCCACGCCGACCAACATTTCCAATCCCGTTACCATTCCATCCAGCGAATGGACCACCGCGCCGATCCCGGCGAACCTCGACAGCACGATGACTTTCCGTCGCACCGGGAACAGCGACAGTAACGGCAACGGCGATTGGAACGTCGGCATGCCCAGCCTCGGTGTGCTGAATTCCGGACTGACGATTCCGTTCAGCGGCACGCGGCCCGTCCCTGTCTCGCCCGCGCTCGCGAGCAATTTTGTCAGCGGCGTCTGGACTGGCAATCTCGTCATCACACCGACGGTCAGCAACCTCACATTGCGCGCGCGCGATTCTGTCGGCCACGTCGGATTGTCCAATCCATTCAACGTGCAAAGCTCCGCGAATCTGACTTTGACCGGCACAGTCACACCCGCAGCGACACCGGTGAATCAATCCGTTAATTTTTCTCTGAGCGTGAGCAACGGCGGATTATCCAGCGCCAGCGCGGTGTTTCTCACCAACACGCTGCCGGCGTCCGCGAACTTTATTTCCGCCAGCGCCAGTCAGGGCAGCAACTCGCGCTCGGGAAATGTCGTGACGTTCAGCCTCGGCACGCTTGCCGCCGGCGCGACGGCCACGGCCAGCGTCTCAGCGAGTCTGACGACGGGCGGTACGTTCACCAACCTGGCTCAAGCCTCCGCAAATCTTCCCGATCCAGTCATCACAAATAATTCCATCGCCCTCGTCGTCCGCGCCAATAGCGCGCCGGTCTTCACTCCCATGAACCCGCAAACCATTCCCGAGGGAAGCACGTTGATGGTCACGAACGTCGCGACTGATCCCGATTCGCCACCGAACAATCTGACTTACAGCTTAATCGTTGCTCCGACAGGAGTGACATTCACCACCAACGGAGTTTTTACCTGGGCCACAACCGAATCCAGCGGCCCGAGC
>SCTL01000720.1 GCA_004297495.1 Verrucomicrobiota bacterium | reverse complement strand
GGCCCGAAGGCGACTTGTCCCAGCGCGTAGGCCGCTTGAAAGCAAATGTTGATGTAGCCGTAATCCCGGTCGCTCCAGCCGACCGTCTCCTTGAATTCCTTCTCGCCCCAGAGCAGGCCGAGCACCTGACGATCCATGTAATTCACGACGCACGCGAAGAAGAGGAGCGCGCAAATGACCCAGCGAAATTTCCCGACGCGATTCATTTAATCTCCACCGCGTTTTCCGGCACACCATCGCCCGTTTCGAATTTCGTCACGGCTTGGGTGAGGTCGCACGCTTCGAGTTTCACGCCGCCGGAACTCGCGCCGGTCAGTTTCAAGAACGTGCGCGTGCCTTTCGCCGCACGCGAGTGCGCGATGGTCACGCCCGAGCACTCCTTCAAATCGAACACCGGCCCGACGTCCCGCACGATGGTCAGGTTCTCGAACAACAAATTCTTCGCCCAGTTCGCCGTCACGCCGGTGAGCGCGGTCACTTTCCAGTTTTTGAACCGGATGTTTTCGATGGCTGAATCGTCCAGCCCTTGAATCACGATGGCCGCGGGCGCGCCGTCGGCGGTGATGTCCTCGAACTCCATGTTGCGGAACACGGGCGCTTTCTCGTTCGCGGCCTGATTCTTGTCCGAGCTGTAATCCATGTTCAGGATGGCAACATCGCGCTTCATGTTTTTCACCTTGAGATTGCGCGCGTAAATGTTTTCCACCACCCCGCCGCGACCGCGCTTGGACTTGATCCGGATGGCGCGGTCCGTGCCGTCGAACTGGCAGTCGTGCATGAAGACGTTGCGCACGTCGCCGGACATTTCGCTGCCCACGACGAGTCCGCCGTGGCCGCGCTTGGCGGAACAGTAACGCATGATGACATTTTCCGTGGGCCGGCCCACGCGCCAGCCGTCCTCGTTGTAGCCGGACTTGAGCACCACGCAGTCGTCACCCGTGTCGAACGTGCAGTGCTCGATCAACACGTCACGGCACGAATCAGGATCAATGCCGTCATTGTTCGGGCCGTCGGTGGCGACGTTCACGCGCCGCACCGTGAGGTTCTGACAATAGATCGGATGAATCGTCCAGTTCGGCCCGCTGCCGATGGTGAAATCTTCGAGCAACACGTTCGTGCAACTCACGAGGCAAAGAAAACTCGGACGAACGGCGTATTCCGGTTTGCCGAAGACGCGTTGTGCGACGGGGATCTGGTTCGCGCCCATCTCAAAAACTTTTTTTGATTCGCTGCTTTTCCAGTTCCACCACTGCTTGGCGTTGCCGTTGAGTTTGCCTTTGCCGGTGACGGCGACGTTCGCGCAGCCGCGCGCGTAAATGAGCGGCGAGTAATTGTAGAGTTCAATCCCACCGACGCGCACGAAGACGACCGGCAGATAATCCTCCAGCTTGTCGCTGAAAATAATTTCCGCAGCGTCCGCCAGATGCAGTTCCACGCCGCTTTGCAGATGAATGGCGCCGGTCAGGAATTTTCCCGCCGGCACCAACACCCGTCCCCCACCCGATTTGGCGCACGCCGCGATGGCGTCGCCGAAAGCTTTCGTGTTGTCAGCCACACCGCCGGCCACCGCGCCGAACTTGGTCACGTCGAAGTCACGCTTGGGAAATTGCGGCGCGACGATGCGCGCGAGAATCGCCGGCATCTGCGCCCAGGCTTCCTGCGCGACGGCGGTACTGCTGCAAACCGCAAAGGCAAGCCCCGCCGCGAGCGCGACGGCCCAGCGCCGCGCCGCGACCGGGCGTGAGTTCAGGGAAACTCGTGTGACGAATTGAGATGGCACAACGTTATGTTAGGAAACTTCGCGCTCAGCCACACCGGAAGTTTCTGCATTTCGGTTTGAAAAAAATGCTGACGTTCTCAGCCGATTTAGCGACGGGCTTCCCTGACCTCGGCAGACACCGCGCGGCCACGAAGGAACTTGATCTCGCTATTGTTCCATCGCGCCAGCAGCAGGATTGGCCCGGCCTCGGCGGAGAAACCGAAGGACACTTCGCCGACTTTCGGCGCACCGTTCGTGTCTCCTTCCACCTGTCGCGTGGCGCACCGGAAAATCTCTTTCACCGGAGCGACGATGCCTTCGACGTTCACGACTTTTCCCACGGGCAACGTCGCCGCCTCGGCTGCGCTCATCGGCTGCGTCGGCTCCAACGCCGTGAAGAAATAGAATCCCTTGGTCGTGGGCGAAAGATTTTCCACCAACCACGCGGCCACACCGTCGCCATCAGCGAGTTGATACTCGTGACGCTCAAACCACCGGCCCACTTCGGCAACTTCAACGATGGAGTGCGTCTTTACCTGAAATTGTTTTCCGTCGAGATTCAAAGTGTCGCCCACTTTGAGTTGCGCGGGCGCGGCGGTGGTTTTCTGAATCTTCGGCGGACGGCGCGAGAAACTCGCGGGCGAAAAGAAACCAACCCCGATGATGCTGAGCAGCACCGCCAGCACGACGAGGAGCAACCTGCCGGAGGATTGCTGCCCTTCATCCCAGAGTCTGCTGCCGGCGCCACCGCTGAACGCGCTCGTCTGCGCAAACTCCGACCGATAGCTCTCCGCCACGCCGAACGCCTTGTTGACCACGCCCATCGGCAAAGTTGCGCCGCGATAATATTCCACCTCGTCGCCCGTCCAACTCACTACCACCATGCGGTTCGCCATTTGCGCGTTGAAGTAGTGCGCGATGTCGCCGACTTCGACGCCCTCGGGCGCTTCGCCTTCGATGTGATACACGCGCGACTCATCCACGAGCGTCACGCTCATCACCATTCCGTCAAGCGTCACGGAATCACCGACGCGACGCGTCGCGGCTTCGGCGGGGGACATCGGAGATTCCGGTTCAAACAACGTGAACAATTTCCACTCACCGCCGCGTTCGGTCTCCTCGTAAACCAGCGTCGCGCTTTCGCCTCCGTCGCTCACGATGTTGAACTCGTTCCAATAGTAAGTCGTGCCGCCAACGTCCGCGCCCATCACGACGCGGCCCGCGACGCGATACTGCCGGCCGGCGAGCGTGCCGGTCATGCCGAGGCGCAACAGCGTTGGATTTGCGTAGCTCATGGTCAGCGGAAAAAGTGCGGCACGAAGCGGCTCAAATTGCCGGTGATGCGTTTTGAATCTTCGCGAATGCCGAGTCCGGCGGCCTCGTGATCCACGACCCACACGCCGAAGACCGGATGATTGCCGTCAAACTCCGGCAACGGCGCGAGCGCCTGATACACGTGCCCCTCCTCGCCGTATTCACCGCCGGTTTCCTCGACGACCACGCCGCCTTCGTGCCACGCGACGTTGCTACCCTCGCGACTGAGCTTGGGTTTGCGGATGAAACTTTCGCCGAGCGGCGCGGCCTCGTCGAACGCCGGCAACAGATTCGGATGCTCGGGAAAAAGTTCCCAGAGAATCGGCAACAGACCTTTGTTGCTGAGAAGCATTTTCCAAGTCGGCTCGATGAACTGAACTGCTTCGTGCGCGAGATGCTGGCTAAACTCCTCGTG
>SCTL01000719.1 GCA_004297495.1 Verrucomicrobiota bacterium | reverse complement strand
CTTTGCCGCCAGACTGCGCGACGAGAAAAAATTTTCCTCGCTTGATGAACTCAAAGCGCAGATCGCGCGTGATGTCGCCGAGGCGCGGGAGCGTTTCTGAGCTTCGTAGCAGCCGACGTAAGGAGGCTCATTGTGAACGCGGTAGTTTGAGCCTCCTTACGTCGGCTGCTACGGGGATTTTTGTTGAACACTCCGGCTGGATTCCCTGTCTCTCTTTCCGTAAATTTTGCGACCTAAATCATGAGCACAGGAATCAACGCCATCAACGAAGCGGTCAAGGAAGCGAGCGCCTTCACACACCCGCTATTTAACGAACTCGGCAAGGTCATCGTCGGCCAGCACTATTTAACCGAGCGACTCGTCATCGGCCTGCTGGCCAACGGCCACGTCCTCCTCGAAGGCGTGCCCGGCCTCGCCAAGACGCTCGCCGTGAAATCCATGGCGAACTGCATCAGCGTGAAGTTCTCGCGCCTGCAATTCACGCCGGACATGCTGCCCGCCGACGTCATCGGCACGCAGATTTACAATCCGCAATCCGGCGGCTTCACCACGCGCAAAGGCCCGGTCTTCGCCAACCTCGTCCTCGCCGACGAAATCAACCGCGCGCCCGCCAAGGTGCAAAGCGCGTTGCTCGAAGCCATGCAGGAAAAACAGGTCACCATCGGCGACCAGACCTACAAGCTCGACGAACCGTTCCTCGTGCTCGCCACGCAAAATCCCATCGAGCAGGAAGGCACGTATCCGTTGCCCGAAGCGCAGGTGGACCGCTTCATGCTCAAGCTCAAGATCGGCTACCCGTCACGCGCCGAGGAGCGGCAGATTCTCGAAGTCATGGCGAAAACGAGCGGCACGCCCACTTGCAGCGCGGTCGTCACGCCACAGCAGATCCTTAAGGCCCGCGAAATCATCAACGACATTTACGTGGACGACAAGGTGAAGGATTACATCGTGGACCTCGTCTGCGCCACGCGCGACCCGGACCATTACAAGATCGCGGTGAAGGATTTCATCCAGCTCGGCGCGTCGCCGCGCGCGACCATCGCGCTGACGCTGGCGGCCAAGGCCTACGCGTTCCTGAAAGGCCGCGGCTACGTGACGCCGCAGGACGTGAAGAGCATCGGCATGGACGTGTTGCGCCACCGCGTCGCCATCACCTACGAAGCCGAGGCCGAAGAAAAAACCAGCGAAACGGTCATCCAGAAAATCTTTGATGAACTGCCCGTGCCGTGATGAAAATAGTTTTAAAGCTTCAAACGCTTGCCGGGTTGTTGAGTCTGTTGTTTGTGTGTTCTCATGCGACGGCAGACTCAATTCAATCGCTGCTCCCCGCTGATGTAATTATCAACCACGACGCCGGGAGAGGAAATGAATTATTCGTGACACTCCGATCGGAAGACGGCGTAGACTTGCTGTTTAACATAGACACAGGATTTCCCCTCACCCTTATTGACAAATCTCTCGAACCAAAATTAGGAAAGCGTCTTGGCACAAGAACGGTTGCAACGCTTCAAGAGAAACAAAAATCAGGTGTTTATGCCGAGCCGAAACTCTACATAGGGAACACACCCTTAATAACTGGCAGTAATATTTTCACCTTTGATTTTGGCCAATTGTCTTTTCGTTGTGGTCGCCCCGTCATGGGAATTCTCGGAATGGACTGCTTAAAGCACCACTGCATTCAACTGGATTTCGAGGCGGGAAAAATGCGCTTCTTGAATCCTGAGTTAACAAATACCAATGAGCTGGGGAAATCCTATCCGATAAAACTCACTGAGCACGGCCCGGTTATGCAACATGCCGGCCTTGGCGTAGGAAAAGACACCAGCTTGCAGATTGACACCGGTTTTTTTGCGGATGGACGAATCAAAAAAGGTGCGGTCAAAGGACTCGATTCTGGATTGCAACAGTTGACGGAATGTGTTTGGGATGGCAAGAGCTACACCAACTTAAATGTCTTGGCAGGCGAGAATGTTGACGCATTAGGGCTAAAATTTTTGGCGCGACATCTTGTTACACTAAATTTCCCCAAGGGCGTGATGTATCTCAAGCAGACAAGCGTTGGTCCACTCGTTGACGAAGTTTTTGAAACGGGAACGGCATACCTGTCGAAAATAAAGAAAGCTGGCAGGTTGCCCGGCTGGGCAAACGGTCAAAAGGGATGGTGTGGATTTCCGGGTGTTTCTTCCAACTCGGCCACGTTCAATTTCCGAAAGGATGGTGATTCGTCCGCCTATCATTATCTGCTTTGCCGCGCGACCAAAGATGATTCATGGAAGTTGCAAAGGGCATGGCGGACGGATCAAAACGACAAACTGATGGAAGAGTATTCTGTCCCATGATTCCCCGCGAGATTCTCAAAAAAATCCGGCAGATCGAGCTGCGCACGAACCGCATCGTGACCGAAACGCTCGCGAGTGTGCCTGGCGTTAATCCCCTCGAATTCGAGGGGTTTGGGAATTGTGGCGAATTCGCCATAATTAGAGAACCATGAGCAAATCCAAGAAATCCATCATCGAAGTTCGAGGGGCGGCCATCACAATTGTTTCCCAAAAGGAACAAGATTTTATCAGCCTCACGGACATCGCCCGGTTCAAGAGCGCCGACCGCTTCGATGATCTTATCCGTAACTGGCTGCGAAACCGCAACACGGTGGAGTTTCTCGGCGTTTGGGAGCGGCTAAACAACCCCAGTTTTAATCCCGTCGAATTCGACGGGATTAGAATTCAGGCCGGTTTGAACAGTTTTACGCTTACACCTAAGCAGTGGATTGAGAAAACTGGTGCGGTGGGCATCGTTTCCAGCGCCGGGCGTTACGGCGGCACTTACGCGCACAAGGACATCGCGTTTGAATTTGCCTCGTGGATTTCCGTCGAGTTCCGGCTTTATCTCATCAAAGAATTCCAGCGGCTCAAAGAGGACGAGAACCGTCGGCTCTCGCTCGCTTGGAATCTCAATCGCACGCTCTCGAAGCTGAATTATCGCATCCATACCGACGCGGTGAAGGCGCCCCTGATTCCGTCCGAGGTCACGCCTGCACAGGCGGCCATCACTTACGCGAGCGAAGCGGATTTGCTCAATGTCGCGCTCTTCGGCCACACCGCCCGCCAATGGCGTGACGCGAATCCCAAGCTGGAAGGCAACGTCCGCGACTATGCAGGCATTGAACAACTCATCGTCCTCGCCAACATGGAGGGGCATGAACGCTGAATTCATTCACATGGGATTGGCGCAAGGCGAACGATTGAAACGGTTGAATCAAATCGCCATTCGTCAGATGCAGGTTTTGACTTCGTCGAATCTGAAGGCGTTGCCGGGTGCAAAAGAAAAATAATTTTCCATGATTCCCCGCGAGATTCTCAAAAAAATCCGGCAGATCGAGCTGCGCACGAACCGCATCGTGACCGAAACGCTCGCGGGCCAATACCATTCCGTCTTCAAGGGCCAGGGCATGAACTTCGACGAGGTGCGCGAATACCAGCCTGGCGACGACGTGCGCGCGATTGACTGGAACGTCACCGCGCGGATGAACCATCCGTTTATCAAAAAGTTCGTCGAGGAACGCGAGCTCACGCTCATGCTCGTTGTGGACGTGAGCGGCTCGGGCCTGTTCGGCTCGCGCGACCAGTCCAAGCGCGAACTCGCCGCTGAGATCGCCTCTGTGCTCGCCTTCTCCGCCATCCGCAACAACGACAAGGTTGGCCTCATCCTTTTCAGCGATGAGGTGGAGAAATTCATCCCGCCGCGCAAAGGCCGCAGCCACGTCCTGCGCGTCATTCGTGAGGTGCTGTTCTTCGAGCCGAAGCGGCGCGGGACGGATTTGAACAGGGCGTTGGAGTTTTTGCTGCGCGTGCAGTCGCACAAAGCCGTGGCCGTTGTCGTGTCCGACTTCCTCGGCTCGCCGGCGGAAACGAAGCGTGAAGGCGGCAAGAAACTGCGTCCGCAAATGATGCTGCTCGAATCGTTGGCGCAAGCTTCGTTCACCATGCTCAAGCAGACGAATCGCCGGCACGATGTTGTCGCGGTGCAAATCACGGATCGCTACGAACTGGAACTGCCGCCGCTTGGTCGGCTTGTCCTCCGCGACGCTGAGACCGGCGAGGTCGTGGAAATTCACACCGGTGATGCGAAACGGCGCACAGCCTTCGCCGAGCGTCAGGCCAAAGCGCAGGCGGACACCGCGCGCTTGTTCCGTTCGGCGGGCATTGATTCGATTCAACTGCGCACTGATCAGCCTTACGGCGCGGCGCTGGCCAAGTTTTTTGAAACGCGCGAGAAGCGGAGGCTGCGAGGTTAATCATGCCCTTGGTCGTCACGAACAATCCCGCTCCCGCCACGCCTGCGCTCGCCAATCCGGCGAGCGACATTCGCGACATTGCGCCGCCGGTGGACATCCCGAATCCTTGGGCATGGCTGTGGTGGACGCTGGTTGCATTCGCTGTCATCGCCGCAGCGGTTCTGCTTTGGAAGCGGTGGCAGAAGCGAAAAGAAAGTGTTTTAGTCACACCGCCGTTGCCGCCGCATGTCCGCGCGAAGATGAAATTGCTGGAGGCCCTCAGCCTCATCTCCCAGCCGAAACCATTTGTCATCGCAGTTTCCGACACGGCCCGGCATTACCTGGAAGAACGTTTTGAGTTTCACGCGCCCGAGCGCACAACCGAAGAGTTTCTGCATGAACTTCAGCGCACGGATTTGCTCACGAGCGACCAGAAGGAAAGTCTCGGCAGATTCCTCGAAAGCTGCGACCTCGTGAAGTTCGCGAAATACGAACCTGGCGAAAGTGAATTGCGCGAGTTACACGCGTCGGCAGTGCAGCTCGTTGAAGAGACCGAACCGATGCGCGCCGCGGACAGCTCCGAGAATTCCGCACTCCGCACTCCGCACTCCGCACTCAAATGATGTTTGCGCATCCATATTTGCTTCTGTTGCTCCTGCTGCTGCCGCTGGCGGCCTGGTTGAAGGGCCGGCGCGGCCAGCCGCCGGCGTTCGTTTATTCTTCCGTGCAACTGCTGCGCGGCGTGCAGGACATCACGAAATCGCGCGCGGGAGGATTTCTCGCCGCACTGCGCTGGCTGGCGCTGGCGCTGTTGATCATCGCGCTTGCGCAGCCGCGTTTCACCAAGTTCGACACGACCAAGTCCACGGCGAGCGGCATTGATATGGTGGTGGCGTTCGATTTGTCCGGCAGCATGGAAGTGCCGGACTTCGTGGTGAATCGTCAGCGTGTGAACCGGTTCGAGATCGCGCGCGCGGTGTTGAAGCAGTTCATTGACAAGCGCCCGAACGATCGCATCGGCCTCGTGGTGTTCGGCGGGAACGCTTACATCGGTTCGCCGCTCACGCTCGACCACGATTTTCTCCAGAAGAACATTGACCGGCTGCACCTGCACATGATCGAAGACAACACCGCCATCGGCACGGCGCTTTCGACGGCGGTGAATCGGCTGCGTGAACTGAAATCGAAAAGCAAAATCGTGATCCTGATGACTGACGGCGCGAACAACGCGGGCAAGATTGCGCCGCTCACTGCTGCCGAAGCCGCGCAGGCCCTGCGTGTGAAAGTTTATACCATCGGCGTGGGAAACAAAGATGCAGTGCTGCAAATGGGATTGAACCCCGGCTTGCTGCCGGATGAAGACACGTTGGAGCAGATTGCAAAAATGACCGGCGGAAAATTTTATCGCGCCGACAACACCGAACACTTCCAGCAAATCTATACCGAGATTGACAAGCTAGAGAAGACCGAGGCCGAGGTGAAAAAGTTTGCGCAACACACGGAATTGTTTGGCTGGTTCATTTCCACTGGGCTGGCGGTGCTGCTGGTTGAGGTTGCGCTCGGGCAAACCGTGTTGAGGAGGCTGCCGTGAATTTCGCCCACGCACAAATCCTCTGGCTGCTGCTGGTGATTCCGCCGGCGCTCGCCGTGTTTTTCTGGTGGGCGTGGCGTGAGCGCCAACGGTTGATGACGCAATTCATTCAAGCGCGGTTGTTGCCCGGGTTGATCTCTGGCGTCTCGGCAACGAGAGCTAAACTCCGGTTCGCCTGCATCACCGCTGCCGTCGCACTGCTGCTCGTTGCGCTCGCGCGACCGCAATGGGGGTTCACTTGGGAAGAGTCGAAGCAGAAAGGCCTGGACATTGTGGTTGCGATTGACACGTCGAAGAGCATGTTGGCCGAAGACATCGCGCCGAATCGTTTGCAGCGCGCCAAACTCGCCGCGATGGATTTGATGCAGCAGGCGAAGTCAGACCGGCTCGGACTCGTGGCGTTTGCGGGCGGCGCGTTTCTGCAATGCCCGCTCACGATTGATGACAACGCGTTTCGCCAGAGCGTCGAGTCCCTGGACGTGAACATCATTCCGCAAGGCGGCACCGCGCTGGCCGAGGCGATCAACACGGCACTCGGCGCGTTCAAGGAGGGCGACAATTTCAAAGTGCTCGTGCTTTTCACCGACGGCGAGGACAACGACGAGGGCGCGCTCGACGCCGCGAAGAATGCCGCCCGGGAAGGCATGCAGATTTTCACCGTCGGCATCGGCACGGCGGAGGGCGAGTTGTTGCGCTTCAAGGATGCAAAGGGCCGGACGGATTACGTCCGCGATGATGCGGGCAATGTGGTGAAGTCGCATTTGAACGAGGCATTGCTCCAGCAAATCGCCGGCGCGACTGAGGGCGGATTTTATTTGCCGCTGCGCGGGGCGAAGACGATTGACACGCTTTACGAGAAGGGACTCGCGCCGCTGCCGAAGTCAGAGGG
>SCTL01000718.1 GCA_004297495.1 Verrucomicrobiota bacterium | reverse complement strand
ACGGCAAGATTCATCCCAACCATCCCACGGGAACACTGGCAACTGGGTTTTCCTCGCAGTGTTGATCGGTTTCTTCACGCTCTGCTTCAGTCTGGGCCGTGTGCCGCTGTTGCAGCCGGACGAAGGCCGCAACGCCGAGGTCGCGCGCGAAATGAAAATCGCCAGCGCGTGGCTCGTGCCCACTTACAACGGCGTGGATTACCTCGACAAGCCCGCGTTCTTCTTCAAAGCCGTCGCGCTCTCGCTCGCCGCGTTCGGCGACAACGAAGCCGCCGCGCGGCTGCCGTCATCGCTCTTCGCCGTGGCGCTCGCGGCGCTGACGTTTTGGTTTTGCCGGCGCGTGTACGGCTCGGGGCGCGTCGCCAGTTTCGCCGCGATCATCGTTGCCACCATGCCGTTGTATTTCGCCCACGCGCGCATCGTGATCTTCGACATGACACTCGCGTTCTTCGTCTGCGCCGCAATCTTCGCGGGTTATCTGGCGGAAGAAACTCACGACCGCTCGCGCCGGAACTGGTATCTGCTCGGTTCAGTGGCAGCGGGTTTTGCCACGCTCGTAAAAGGGCCGGTGGGTTTCCTCATTCCGATTCTCGTCTTGCTCGTCGCCCAACCGCTCGCCGGTCGGCGCGGCGCGTGGAAACGACTTTTTGCTCCGCTGAACTTCGTCGTGTTCTTCGCCGTCACGTTGCCATGGTTCATCGGCCTGTGCATCGAGCGCCCGGACTTTCTCCATTACGGACTCGTGGAGGAAACGTTCAAGCGCTTCACGAGCGCGAAAACATTTCAACGCGGCAAACCGTTTTATTATTACGCGGTCATCGTGGCGACGACTTTCTTTCCGTGGAGTCTGCTGCTGCCCGAGGCCGCGCTCGCCGCGTGGCGCGAGCGACGCGGACGGCATCGCGCCGACGTGCTCTGCCTGGTGTGGACGGTCTTGGTCGTGGTGTTCTTCTCGATCTCACGCTCCAAACAACCCGCCTACATCCTGAGCGCGGTGGTGGCGTGCGGCATCCTACTCGCGCGCTTGTGCGACGCCGCGCTCACCAATCCGCGAGGCCGCGCCGCCGGCCTGTTGTGGCACGGAACGATGGTGTTCGCACTCTTGCTACTGGTCGCACTGGCCACGGTCATTTGGGGCTACGCGAACCCGGACAAATTCGCCGTGTTGCTCCGCACTTCGGATGACGCCGTGAGCGGATTGCGGGATCACGCTCTGGTCATCGTGATTTCCGGCGCGCTGGTTCTCGGCGTTGGCGCGTGGGGAATTTTGCGGCGCAATGCGCGGTTCTGTTTTCTCTGCCTCGCGCTGTTTTGTCCCGTGTTGATCGGCGCGAACGCCACTTTTCTCGGCAAGGCGATGACGCCGCGCTCGGGCAGGCCGATTGCGGAGCAACTCCGCAAACTTTCGCCGGAAACCGAACTCGTCGCACTCGAATGTTTCCCCAACGGCGTGTCGTTCTATCTGGGCCGCACCCTGACGGTGATCACCAAGGACGGCGCGCCGCTGACGAGCAATTATGTTCTCTCGCTCCTGAAGCGTCCGCAGCCATGGCCGACGAACATGATTCCGCTCGCGGAATTTGAGAACTGGCTCGCGAGCCGCAAAGCGCCGGTCTATCTCATCGTTTCGGAAAACAACCAGGAACGTTTGCAAACCCTCGCCACCGCGCGCGGCGCGCAAGTGCAGCAGCTTTCGTCGTCCTACTTCGGCGCGTTGCTGCCCGCGCCGGGAGGTTCGTGATATGTGCGGCATCTGCGGCATCGTCACCTTTGATCCCAGCACACCGCGCATGGACGCGGCGCAACAGCGCGTGCAGGCCATGCTCGCCGCGCTCTCGCATCGCGGGCCGGATGATTCGAATCTTCAAGCCGCCGACTCCGCCGTGCTGGGCGCGACGCGGCTGGCGATTCGCGGAATCGAAGATGGCCGGCAGCCGATGCTCGATCCGCAAACCGGCGTGCTCGCCGTGTGCAACGGGGAAATTGACAACCATCGTGAGTTGCGCGCGTGGCTCGCTTCGCGCGGGCGCGACGTGCGCATGAAAACGGACGTGGCGGTCATCCCCGGGCTTTACGCGGAAGTCGGCGAGGCGTTCCCGGAGAAAATGATCGGCGCGTTCGCCGCCGCCGTCTGGGATCCGCGCAATCGCACGCTCACGCTGGCGCGGGATCGCGCGGGCGAGCGACCGCTCTTTTTCACGCGACACGAGGGCGCGATTATTTTTGCCACCGAACTCGCGTCTCTGGTCGGTCGCAATCGCCTGCCGGTTTCCTTTGATCCAGTCGCTGTGCGGCAGTATCTGCAATTCGGAATTTTTCCGTCGCCCGGCTCGCCGTTCGCCGAAGTGCGGAAGGTTGCGCCTGGCGAAGTGATTCAACTGACCGCCAGCGACGTTCACCATCGCACGTATTGGCGCTGGCCAGTCGCAGAGACAAAAAAATCCGCGCCGACGGCCGAAGCGTTTGACGGAATTTTCCGCGAGGCCGTCCGCCGGCAAAGCGACGTGGACGTGGACTTCGGCGTGTTTCTCAGCGGCGGCATTGACTCGTCGCTTGTTTCCGCCGTGACGCGCGCGCTGCATCCGAAGCGACGGATCCGGGCTTACACCCTGCGGTTCGAGGAGGAATCTTTTGACGAAGGCTCGTTCGCGGAATCCGTAGCGACGCGGCTCGGGATGGAATCGGTGACCGTGTGGGTGAAGCCGGAAAACATGCGCGAGGAAGCGCGCGCGCTGGTGCGGCTCGTGGGCGAACCCCTGGCCGACCCGGCGTGGATTCCGGCGGCGCTGCTCGCGCGGCGCGCGGCGCAGGACGTGAGCGTGGCCCTTGTGGGCGAGGGCGCGGATGAATTGTTCGGCGGCTATCCGACTTACATCGGCGCGGGCGTGGCGGAAAAATTCG
>SCTL01000063.1 GCA_004297495.1 Verrucomicrobiota bacterium | reverse complement strand
GACGCCGCTTTTGTTTTCAGATCAGTGCCCGCGTGGTTCAGGGCAGGTGTGTGCTGATGACACTGTTGCTCGCGCTGTCCCAGACCGCCAGCGTGTGCAGATCCAGTATGTTCGTCGGCCCCGAGGGCAGCGTGTTGAAACTCGCGAAGCCGTTGGTGGTGGCCGTGACGGTCGCCGCGATCTCGTCGTTCAGCGCGAGATGATAAGTGTTCGTGGCCGCGAGTCCCCACACCAGCAACTCAAAGCGCGCCTTGCGTGTCGTGGCTCCCAGGAACAGATGACCGACCACGCCGTTCGTGTTGGAGAGACGGCGCTTGATCAGGTATTCGAGTTTGTCGGGCACGGTCAGGTCGGCGGTGAGCACGGCTTGCGTGTTCACGTTGCCCACCGCCAGCGCGCGCAGATTGCTGATCGGATCAATCGCCGCCGGCAACGCCAGCTTGCCGCGACCCGGACCTTTGCCGTTGCTCGAGCCCACTTTCATGATGTCGAGGCGCGCATTGCCCTTCCGGTCGCTGGTGAAGTCGGCCACATGAACATAGTTCGTGTCGTCGCCGACGAGCGCCCAGAGTTGGAACGGCGCGTTGGTCTGGAGACTGCGCACGCGGAAATCAATGCGCTGATTGTTCGCCTTGCCCTGCGCGTTTTGTTTGAGGTCCACCGATGCGCTCGCCGTCGAGTTGGTGTCTTCGTTGTTAAATTTTTTGAAAACGAACCAATGCAAAATGTCCGTGCCCCAGCGCGGTGGATGCGCCGGCGGCCGGGCGATGACTGAGGTGAGCGTGAGAATGATTGCGACCGTGGCCGCTCCGATGAGGTACGACTTCCTTTTCATAGGAGGCGACTTTTGCACAGGAATCTCCCGGCGTCAATTCCCGGGCGCGAATTTTCCCGTCAGCAATGTTTCGGACAAGCCCCGGGCAGCAGATTCAGGATTGTCCCGCAGAAGAATTCATTTAAGCTCGCCGCTGACTTTCGTAACCAAAACTCAAATGCCTGATCCTGTCCCGTATCTCGATCTGAAAGCGCAGCAGCGGCCCATCCGCGCCGAACTCGACGCCGCCATCGCGCGCACGCTCGACAACTGCTCGTTCTGTCTCGGGCCGGATGTGGCGCAATTCGAGAAAGACTTCGCCGCGTTTTGCAACGCGCAGCATTGCGTCGCGATGAACAGCGGCACGTCGGCCTTGCACATTGCTATGTTGCTGCTCGGCGTCGGGCCGGGCGACGAAGTCATCACCACGCCCTATACTTTCATTGCCACGAGTTGGGCGATCTCCTATTGCGGCGCGAAGCCGGTGTACGTGGACATCGAAGATTCCACTTTCAATCTCGATCCCAAACTCGTCGAGCGCGCCATCACGCCGCGCACCAAAGCGGTGCTGCCCGTGCATCTCTACGGTCAGCCGTGCGATCTCGATCCGCTGCTTGCGATTTGTTGTAAACACAAAATCCCGCTCGTCGAGGACGCTGCGCAGGCGCATAGCGCGAAATACAAAGGCAGATCCATCGGCACGTTCGGCGAAATTTCCTGTTTCAGTTTTTATCCCGCAAAAAATCTCGGCGCCGCCGGCGAAGGCGGCGCGCTCGTGACGAACAACGCCGCGTTCGCCGCCCGCGCCCGCGCGTTGCGCGAACACGGCTCGACGAAGCGTTATCATCACGACGAAATCGGTTTCAACTATCGCATGGAAGGAATCCAGGGCGCGGTGCTCGACATGAAACTGAAGCATCTCGCGAACTGGCAGGCAGGCCGCCGCCGCGTGGCGAAGCGTTATCACGAACTGCTTGCCGGCACGCCGCTGCGTTTGCCCATTGAACCGGACTACGCCGAGAGCGCCTGGCATCTTTACACCGTGCGCCACGCGCGCCGCGATGAACTCAAAGCGCATCTCGACGCCAACGGCATCGGCAACGCGGTGCATTATCCCATGCCGCTGCATTTGCAAAAAGCCTACGCGAACCTCGGCCACAAGCCCGGCGATTTCCCCAACGCAGAGAAAGCTTCACGTGAAGTGTTGAGTCTGCCGATGTTTGCGGAGTTGACGGATGAACAACTTCAACGCGTGGCGGGCGTGGTGCAGGAGTTCTTCACGAAGGCGTAACCGAAAGGAGCGCGGACGCCTCGTCCGCGAGTTGCTGGCCACCTCGGCACGAACGCGTTCCCAGCGGGTTCACTTGGGAACTCGCGGACGAGGCGTCCGCGCTCCACATTTTTCCGTTGTGAACATCCCCGCCTTGCGCCGGCTTCGCACGGCAGAGTAACTTGCGGCGATGTCGCACGCTGACTTTGTTCATCTCCATCTGCACACCGAGTATTCGCTGCTCGATGGCGCGTGTCGTCTGGACAAACTCGTGGACAAGGCGCACGAACTGAAATTCCCCGCGCTGGCCGTCACCGATCACGGCGCGATGCACGGCGTCGTGGATTTTTACAAGACCGCCCGCGAGAAAGGCATCAAGCCCATCATCGGCTGCGAGGTTTATGTCGCACCGGGTTCGCGGTTGGAAAAGAAAACCGGCGGCGGAGGCGGCACGCGCGACATTTACAATCACCTTGTGTTGCTCGCGAAGGATGATGCCGGCTACAAGAATCTCGTCAAGCTCACCACGGCGGCGCATTTGGAGGGCTATTACTACAAGCCGCGCATTGACAAAGAAATCCTCGCCGCGCACAAGGATGGCTTGATCGCGCTCTCCGGCTGTCTCGCCAGCGAGATTCCCGAGGCGATCATGAAGGACAATCTCTCCAAGGCCCGCGCCGCGCTGGATTGGTTCAAGCAGACGCTCGGCGCGGAGAATTTCTATCTCGAACTCCAGAACCACGGCATCCCCGAGCAGGCAAAAGTGAACAGCCATCTTATCAAGTGGGCGAAGGAGTTCGGCTTGAAATGCGTGGCGACGAATGACGTGCATTACGTCGAGAAGGGCCACTCGCACGCGCACGATTGCCTCGTGTGCATCGGCACGCAATCGCTCCTGAGCGATCCCAAACGCATGAGCGCGGGTTACGTGCCGGAGCAGTTTTATCTGCGCGCCGCCGAGGAAATGAAGGCGCGCTTTGCCGATCAGCCGGAG
>SCTL01000717.1 GCA_004297495.1 Verrucomicrobiota bacterium | reverse complement strand
ATAATCTATCTGGCAGCGGGGACGCTCCAAGTAGCCGTGATGGTAGAGCTTTTGCAGCCGCCGCCGAATCTGTTGCGGGCTGCCGGACAACAACTTTGTGAGGTGATCGGTGCGGAGAAACCGATGGCGGTAAATGTGTCGAAGAATTTCCCGGTCGCGCTCCGTCAGCCGCATCGAGGCAATGTCAGGTGATCGTTTGAAACGGGGGAGACGGATTGATTGCATCCGTCCATTTTATCATGCCAGCGCCATCTAATTGGTTGCAGTCTTTTTTGCCGCCCGCTCGGCGCGTGCCACCACGCTTGAAAGGTCAACGCCGAGCGCGACGCAGATTCGCATCAAGGTGTCGAGTGACGGATTTCGTTCCTCGTGCTCCACAAGACTAATCATGCCCTGCGACAAGCCAGCCATTTCGGCCAGTCGAGTCATGGACACGCCCTTGCGCTCGCGCTCTTGCCGCAGAACACGCACGACATTTACGCAAACGGATTCACGATAACCGGTCTTTGCCACGGCCTATCGCTACCAGAATTCGTGGTTGACAATGCAAATTACTATAGTAATAGTTGGGCCATGAAATTTATCCGCCGCCTCGGCCCAAACCCGCACGCCAACGGCCAGCAAACGCCCGGCTGCTACGGCTGTCCCGACATTCTTGAACTTGAAGGCGGCGATTTCGCCATCGTCGGTGCGGACATTACACAACTGGGCGCCGCCGATTTGCCGCCCGGCGTAAGCTGTGGGCCGGATGAACGCATTGTGCGGATTCCCCGGCGCATCCTCGTCGCCGCCAAGTCTGACATCCCGAACAAGGTTTGATCGGCTGGCACCAAAGCCGGCGGGATGGTAGGATGTGGGGTGATGGGATTCTCGGTTTGGTTTGCAGACAACTGGTTTATCTTTCTCCAAAGCGTCGCGATCACGGCGGGGCTTTTCTTCACGGCGGTCGCGAAACGTTCGGAAACCAAAATGCGTCGTGTCGCCAACCTGCTGGCGATCACCGAGAGCCACCAAAAACTGTGGACGGAG
Organism: Verrucomicrobiota bacterium; assembly: GCA_004297495.1. Lineage (GTDB taxonomy): Bacteria > Verrucomicrobiota > Verrucomicrobiia > Limisphaerales > JADLHS01 > SCTL01. The sequence continues at coordinate 744 of SCTL01000717.1, read as the reverse complement.
TTCTACCGCCGCCCTGAATTGAAACGCGTGCTGGATGAGCACGCCGATCTGCGCCAGCAGGAAATCACCCGCGAAGAGGAAATCTTTGTCAATCTGGTCGTGCTGCACCTGAACAGCGCTTACTACGCGCACAAAATGGGCTTGGTGTTCAAATTGGAAGGACTCCGCCGGGATGTCGCCTGGTTCTTTTCACTGCCGATTCCCCAGATGCTTTGGGAGAGATCGAAGATTCTTCAGAATGACGACTTCGTTGCGTTCGTGGAAATGTGTCGGAACTGGAAATAGGATTGCTCACCCAGCGGCGCAGTTTTTCTTCGACGCGGAACCGATCTGTGGCGAACCGTTCGCGCGAATGGCGAATGAGATTCAGGCGGCGTGTGTGACCCATGCTCAGGTTCGGCAGAGTTTTTGCGCGAAACGGAGTCGAGGCAACTCCGTCTTCTAAAAGTCGAATGAAGATTTGGTAGCGGTCAAGGTCAACGAACTGGCGAGGGATAAACGTGTCGGCGAAATCCTTCGCCAGAATGTCCGCATCCGTGGGGCCGATGCGAAATGAAATCATCGTGCCAGTGTTGCCGAACACCGCCTGCCGCACCTCGGGGGAGAGTTGGTCAATGTATTGATGCGAAAGCGTAAGGCAGAGCCGATACTTGCGCGCTTCGGCAAGAATGGCGGCAAAACTGTCGGTGGTGAAATTGTGGAACTCATCAATGAACAAATGAAAGTCGCGCCGGTCAGTTTCGG
>SCTL01000716.1 GCA_004297495.1 Verrucomicrobiota bacterium | reverse complement strand
TCGCGCTGGCAGTGAAGTTCGCGCACGGCAAAATCAAAGTCATGGCTGGCACGGGCGGCAACTCGACGAAGGAAGCGATCTATCTCACGCAGGAAGCCGAACGCGTCGGCGCGGATGCGTCGTTGCAGGTCGCGCCTTACTACAACAAGCCAACGCAGGAAGGTTTGTTCCAGCATTTCCACGCCGTCGCCTGTTCGACGCATCTGCCGATCGTGCTTTACAGCATTCCCGGTCGTTGCGGCATCGAGATCGCCGTGGACACGATTGACCGGCTCGCGCATGACAGCGTGAACATCGTCGGCATCAAGGAAGCGGGCGGCAATCCCGACCGCGTCTCGCAACTCCGCGCCACGCTCGGGCACAAGTTCGCCATCTTCAGCGGTGATGATTCGCTCACGCTGCCGTTCATGGCGGTGGGCGCCTGCGGCGTGGTGAGCGTGGCGTCGAACGTGATTCCGCGCGACGTCGCGCACATGGTCCGCGCTTACTCGACGGGCAACTCATCGCTCGCGCTCAAGCTGCACGAGAAATATTATCCGCTGTTCAAAGACCTGTTCATCGAATCGAATCCCGGCCCGGTCAAAGCCGCGCTGGCGATGATGGGAATGATGGAGGACGAAATGCGTCTGCCGCTCGTGCCCATCAGCGCCGCGAGCCGGGAGAAATTGCGGAAGACGATGAAGGCGTGCGGGATTTTGAAATAGCGAAGGCGTGTTGCGTTTTGCGTGTTGCGTCAAGTATGGCAGGGCGCGCCGCAGTTACTTGACGCAACACGGAACACGCAACACGTATGACGAAAGTAATCATCACCGGCTCGAAAGGCCGCATGGGCAAGGCGCTCGTCGCCTGCGCGCCGAATCATCGCGAACTCGAAGTCGTCGCGCAGATTGATCAGGGCGACGATCTTGCCGCCGTCATCACGCGCGGCGACGTGGTGATTGATTTCAGTTCGCACGCGGCCACACCGGTGATCGCCGAGCTTTGCGCCAAGCATGGCAAGGCGTTGGTCGTCGGCACAACCGGTCATGACGATTCGGAGAAGTCACGCATCACGCACCACGCCTCGCGCATTCCGATGGTCGTGTCGTCCAATTATTCGACCGGCGTGAACACGCTCTTCTGGCTCACGCGCAAGGCGACGGAAATTCTCGGCCCGAGCTACGATCTTGAAGTCGTGGAAATGCACCATCGCTTGAAGAAGGATGCGCCCAGCGGCACGGCCAAATCACTCGCGGAAATTCTGGCCGATGTGCGCCAGCAACAACTCGCGAAAGTTGCTCGTCACGGGCGCGAAGGCATCGTGGGCGAGCGCACAGCCGAGGAGATCGGCATCCACTCGGTGCGCGGCGGCGACGTGGTGGGCGATCACACGGTCATCTTCGCAACGAACGGCGAGCGGGTTGAGTTGACGCACAAAGCCTCGAGCCGCGACACGTTTGCCAACGGCGCGTTGCGTGCCGCGCTGTGGGTCGTGAAACAAAAGCCGGGGCTTTACGACATGCAGGATGTGTTGGGGTTGAAGTGAAGGCAGAGGTCAGAGGCCAGAGGTCAGAGGTTAACAGCTTCGCCCGCGATGGCTTCGCGGTTTTTGAGAAAGTCATTTCTCCCGGGCAGTGCGATGCGCTCTGCGCTGAACTGACCGATCTCTTCCAAACGCAGCAAGCCTCCACGCGAAACCGGATTGGCGGACTGCGGAATCTTTTGCAGACCAGCCGTCTGGTCGCGGAAGTCGCCGCGGGCAATGCACTGAAGAGAATTCTGCGAGACGCACTCGGGAAGGAAGGGTTTCCTGTCCGCTCGATCTTCTTCGACAAAACTCCCGAGGCCAACTGGTCGGTGGCGTGGCATCAGGATTTGCACATTGCGGTCGCGGAGAGAATTGAGACGCCGGGATTCGGGCCGTGGTCGGTGAAGGCCGGGGTCGTGCATGTTCAGCCGCCGCTTGAAATTTTGAATCGCATGGCGACCGTTCGTTTGCATCTGGATGATTGCGATAGCAGCAACGGCGCGCTCAAAGTCATTCCGGGTTCACACGCGGCTGGAGTCTTGAGCGACGCAGAAGTCGAGCAATGGAAGCAACGTGAGGTTGTGATCTGCGAAGTGCCGAAAGGCGGCGCGTTGCTGATGCGGCCATTGCTGCTCCACGCCTCGCGCGCGGCGACGAATCCGAAACACCGGCGCGTGTTGCACCTCGAATACGCAATCGAAGAATTGCCCAATCGCCTGAGATGGTTCGAACGCCAATGAACTCCGCACTCCGCACTCCGCACTCCACACAAGCCTTTGTCGCGCTTGGCTCCAATCTTGGCGATGCGCGGGCGAATGTGCTGCGGGCGATGGAGCGGCTGCGAAATTTCTCTGACGAGCCGCTCCGCAAATCTTCGCTCCATGAAACTGCACCGATAG
>SCTL01000715.1 GCA_004297495.1 Verrucomicrobiota bacterium | reverse complement strand
GAGAGGTTTTGCCTCAACCTCTCCTCCTTTAGCAGTCGCGCGACCTGCGTACAAACTGCTTTTCGCAAATTATCCGAGGACACGGGGATGAGATACAAAGAAGGAAGATTGACGGCGCACCGAACATTTGTTAGGAGGGACGTGTGTGCGAGGTTGGCTGAAGTCTTTCCCGGGCCAATTCCACAAAGAAACAGAATCAATCTCAAGGCAGGGAAGTCTCGGGATTGAAAATCAACCGGAGAAAACCATGAAAGCCCTCGAACTGATCGCACGGGTGGTAATGGGTTGCGTATTCGCCCTCCGCCAAAACTTCAACCACAACCCGGCCACCGATGTGTGGAAATTTCGCGCAAAACGCATGCGACACACGCTTGGTCTTACGTCGCGAGTTCGAGTTTGTGCGGGAATTCGCTTGTCGCGCAGTTGGCCGCGGAATTGCAAAGCAAACAGCGCAGAAGGAAACACTATGAAAGCTTTGCAAGGCAGTGCGGCGGGTTGTCTGTGTCTGGTTATGTTGGCAATGGTCTGCTTGATTTTACAACCCGAGACGGTTGCCTCGCAGTCAGTCGCCTATTTCTCGGCGCAACACACGAACCAACCGCCACTTCCATTCAACCCGTTCCCCGAGTTAAACACGGTTTGCCTGAGCAACAATATCTTTGTGGTTCAGGATCAGAGCGTGGATTACGGGGCGTTGGAGGAAACGCGGCAACTGATGTCGGAAATGACGATCGGTCTGTTTGGGTTCGACAGCGAAGAATCCAATGGTCCCGAGGAGTTGAATTACGGTCCGGACGATTTGTGGATTGAACTTATTAGCGTGACCAACAACTACGCATACTTGACCCTGCATAACACAAAGCCGAACGTTTACTACCAATTGCTGAGCAAGACGAATTTGAATGAAACTCTCTGGCATTATGGACAGATAATGAGCAGCCCCTCGGGAACAAATCAGATTTATTTCGATCCCGTCTTGATAAGCGGAGTGCCGAACCAATTTTTTCGAGGCGTTTCGGGAACGCAGATCATCAATGTATTTCCAAACCTGAATGCAAAAGAACCGAGTTCAACAAATAGCAGTGATGGCATTGTAGGAAGTCTGTACGTGCTTAATGGATCATTTTCAGCAAGCGCGGTTAGGGTTTACTACTTAATCGGAGGAACTGCCGAGAATGGGATTGATTACACTCAAATCCTAGACCATGTGGATGTGCCGGCAGGGTCTCAACCAACGTCGTTTATTTGGATTTCCCCGCGCGCGGATCAGCCATTTGAGCCTGCAGAGACCGTCAGTCTTACCCTCGTTGTGACAAATGGCTATTTAGTGAACTCCCTTCACTCCTCTGCAGAAATTCAAATTGAAGACAATCCGGGCATTCGCTTTACAGTTGTAACAAATTTACACAATCCAGTCGGAATTGATTATAGCCCCACAACGAACTCATTGATCCTTTCCATGAATTACTCGTCTGGCAACCCGTTTAACTTCCTGCGCGTGGCGACCAACGAAACCGGGCAATTAACGACCAACGCGTGGTCGGGGATTCAAGGAATTGCCAACGAAGTAAAAATTGCGATCGTCAAAACGAATGTTGGCGGTTTCACGAATGGAGATATGTTTTTCGGAAGCGGAGCTCACGTCGGGTGGCTTTCCGCCGACGGGAGCAGTTCCAACCTTAATTGGGCGACGCTGACAAACGCCACGTTTGGAAGCGCGTCGGTTTTGCGTGGAGGTCTTTACTTGGATGAGACTGGAGTGTTCAGCAATCAGCTGATCGCTGTCACAAGCGATGACCAATATTTTACTTCAGCAAAAGGGATTTGGCGTGTGGACTTTCAGGGCCATCCCACGTTTATCACCAACATAGTTACGCCTCACTTGGAGGGGGCGATCACCATTCCAAACGATACGTCAAGTTGGGGGCCGTGGGCCGGAAAGCTTCTGACTGGTGATGAGTCGCAACACAAGATTTACGCGATTGATGCAGATGGGTTGGTCACAACGTACCAGACGACCAATTGGGTTGCAGCAGGCATTGACGCCGAGGATTTTGATTTCATCCCGGCGAATCAAGACCTTTACGTATGCGATTTGACTTCTTCTCAGCTTTTGAAGGTGTCTCAGTCCTATTTCACTAATTATGTGGGAGACTTGCTGATTACGCATTCAGGTGATTCGTTGTTTACCGGTTCCGCAGGCGCACTGTTCATCGTTCATTGGGATTCAACAAATTCGGTGTTCACTGCCCGGAGAATCCCCAAAGATAACGACGAATTTGAACACGCGACCTTTGCCCCATGTTCGTTGCCATCGCACTAAATTTATGAAAACAGGAATATCTTGCCTCTATACCGTTTTGCTCTTGTCCGGGCTTACAGTCCACGGCCAAGGCACGTTCATATTCGACCAAGAATCAGCCGATGAAAACGTAAGCGGCCCCGCTGGAGACATTGAGGCGTTTCAACCAATCGGGCAGTCCTTCGTACCAGGCCTAAACAGCATCGGCTTCGTGCGGCTGAATCTTCGCGACCTTAATCCAGCCAATTCCCTGGGCGCGACGGTCATAGTCAACCTGCGTTCAGGTTCGATCACGGGTTCAGTAGTTGGCTCCACCGACCCGGTTTTCATGGCTGACGGTTTCAATGGCTATCCAGATTTTTTCTTTTCAACTCCGGTTTCTTTGACACCGGGAACGACTTACTTCTTGCAGCCACAAGTTCAATCGGGAGATTCGTGGGGTGTAGTTGCTTATCATTTTGCCTATCCCAATGGCACGTTGTTTGTCGGCGGCGCGGCGGATGTGAACAACGATCTCTGGTTTCGCGAAGGCCGATACATCCCCGAGCCGTCATCGGTCGGATTGATTCTGATTGGCCTCGGAGGGTTGGCGTGGCGGCGAAGGAAGTTCGGGGCAGATGACCGACAGCGAAAACTGCAAAACCAAAGGTGAAGAGGTGAACGCCGATCCGGTGACGAAAGCGATTTCCGCGGTGGGTTGAGCCAAAACACTTTTCATTTCGCAGACTTTTTCTAAACTCCGACGCATGGCGAAGAAAATCTTCCGGCGCGAAATCATCCGGGCGGGCGGGCCTCCACGCTGACCACGCGCGTCACTTACTGCGGCCACAATCCTGTATGAAGAAGAAAAACAAACGGGCTAAACAAAGCATTGAACAGCCATTATCCGTGTCCGTTTTGAGCAACAGCGTGCTCGTAAAACTCTTGCAGGTTGACGCAGAACACAACCGAGTCATAGAAGAGCTTGAACGGCACAAGCTTGATCTTGGCCCTCTTAAAATCGATCTCTGCAACATCGTTTTGGACGCTCTTGGAGTTCCAGCCGACAATACCGTTCAACAAGTCGAGAAGCATGGACATAACAAGGGTTATGAACAGCTTGACACTTTTTGCCGAGACTGGCTCTCGGAGCGATGGTTCGACTTGATCCACGGGCGAGTTGTCAGCAAGAAGGAGATTAACGAGTATCTCCTTTGGGTGCAGGGTCAAATGAACAATTATCCACAATGAGCAGGCCCAGCTTCAGTACTTGCGGCGGCATGTTCGATTACTCCAACGCACTGCGCGAGATTGACGGATTTTTCAAAGGCGACCACGCCATCATCATCACGCTGAAACTGAAGGAAACTCTGGACGAGCAGATTGCCCGAAAGCTCGTCTAGGCCCATTTGTGTACTTATGCCAAAACTAGAATTCTCCGCCCGCAAAGCAACAACGCACAAGGCCATTGTCGTCTCTCTGGATCTCGCGGGCTTTTCCACGTTCTGCAACCAGCCTGAGCCTGCCGTGGCGACCACTGTTCCTGACCTGATCAAGCGTGTGTTCGACACTCTGAATGAATTGTTAAGTCAGACACTGGACGAAGGAAAAGTGCGCAACACCTTCATAAGCAAACCCGCTGACGACGGGAAACTCCCACTTCCCTTACTCAACAAATTCACTGGTGACGGGGCCTTGATGATTTGGCTTCGGGAATCGGACGAGCCTTTCGCGCAACCGTTCTGCGATCTCGTCGTCAATACGATGAGAGGTTTTCAACAGAAGCTAGCCGCCCAATTACCAGAATGGGAAAAAGAATGGAGGGTTCGTAAAGTGCCACGGAAAGTTCGCGTCGGGATTGCGACTGGAATCGTGTATGCCTTGAGGCCACCTCACGCATTTACCGGTTGGACAGATCCCATTGACTACGTCGGGTACTGCATAAATCTAGCGGTGAGATTGCAGAGCCACTGCCCAGACTTGGGCTTCATTGTTCATGGCAACCTGCATCCAGAGATTCACGGAATGGAAAGGCTCACCGCTCTCAAACTGAAAGGTACACAGGATGAACCAGTAGCCTTATTCACTGAAGACGTGCAGCGCGTTCAATCGTCTGAGTTTAAGCGCAAATTCGGCCCGCCGGAGCAATAGAAGCACGTAATCCATCGGGTTCTGTCGCAACTAGCTGTCAAATAGCTATTTGCTAGGCTATTCCAGTCCGTTTGCTGGCTCTTTTTAGCCACCAATGCGTGAATTTAACGCATTTCTCCGGAAATCTAGGGTGTTTCTCTAGAAACTTAGGGCATTCCTCCGTGGGCTTAACCTATTTCTCCGCCCGGTTAAGGCGTTTCTCTGAAACCTTAGCACGTTCCTGCGCGCGGTTAGGGCATTCCTCAGCCGGCTCAGGGCGTTGCTCGGGACAGTTAGCGCGCTCCTCCGCTGGGTCAGGCCATTCCTCCGGAACTCCAAGACATTTCTCCGCCGGGCGAGCGTCCTGCCCGCCCGACGGAGTCAGATTGAATCACACCTTCCAGATCATGTCCGCCACCGTGCGACCGGCGGGGATGAACGGGATGACGTGTTCGCTGTACGGCACGATCACGTCCAGCACGTAAGGTTCATTCGCATCGAGCATCCGCTGGATGGCGGGGCGCAAATCTTTTTTGAACACCACGCGTTCGCATTTCACGTTGAAGGAATTGCAGACGCGCACGTAATCGGGATAAACCTGTGCGCGATGATCGGGATCGCCGAGATAGGTGTGGCCGCGGTTGCCGGCGTAGAAGTTGTCCTCCCACTGCACCACCATGCCGAGATGCTGGTTGTTCAGGATGATCGCCTTGGCGGCGATCTTCTCGACGTGCGCGGTGGCGAGTTCCTGGATGTTCATCAGGAACGAGCCGTCGCCGTCAATGTCAATGACCTGCTTGTCGGGATGCGCGACCTTCACGCCGAGCGCGGCAGGATAGCCGTAGCCCATCGAGCCGAGGCCGAGGCTGCTGACAAACTGGCGCGGAAATTTGTATTTGTACCACTGCGCGGCCCACATCTGATGCTGGCCCACGCCGGTGGTGATGTAAGCGTCGCCGGTGGTCAATTCGTAGAGCGCCTCCACGACCATCTGTTGCAGGATGATCTGGTCTTCCTTGCCCTTGAGATGATCTTTCATGTGATCGCTGTTGGCGATCTCGGCGGTGACCCCGTAGGCAAAGGGCGCTTTCTTCTTCCACTCTTCGATCTGTTCCAGCCACGGTGTGTGCTTCTTATTGAGCGGACGCTTCGCGAGCATCTGGTTCAGACGCGTGAGCGCGTCCTTGATGTCGCCGACCACCGGCAAATGCGCCTTGCGGTTCTTGTTCAACTCGGACGCGTCAACGTCCACGTGCACGATCGTGCCGCTCTTGCAAAATTCCTCGAACTTGCCGGTCACGCGGTCGTCGAAGCGCACGCCGAACGAGAGCAACAAGTCCGCGCCGTTCTTCAACTTCACCATCGGCGCGTCGAAACTCTTGCGATGCTCGAATTCGCCGTTGACCGCCCAGTTCGCCACCGCCGAACCGTGCATGCCCAGCCAGCGCATTGATAATGGATGCGTCTCAGGGAAACCGCCCAGGCCCATGAGCGTGGTCGTCACGGGAATGTTCGTGGCTTCGGCAAATTTTTTCAGTTCCGCCGCCGCGCCGCTCGTGATGATACCGCCGCCGCAATAAAGCACGGGACGCTCGGCCTTCTCGATCAAGCCCATGATCTCGTTCAGCGCGAGTTCGTCGGCTTTCAACTCCGGCTGCGTGTAACCGCGCAAACTTTTCTTCACCTGATCGAGCGTCGGCCAGACCGGCTGCGTCTTCTGTTGCTGCACGTTCTTGGGCAGGTCAATCACCACCGGGCCGGGCCGGCCCGATTGCGCGATGTAAAAAGCTTCTTTGACGATGCGCGGAATGTCGTTCACGTCGGTGACGAGATAACTGTGCTTCACGATGGGCAGCGTCACGCCGATGATGTCCGTCTCTTGAAATGCGCCGCGCCCGATCATGTTCTGGTTCACCTGGCCAGTGATGGCAACGAGCGGACAGGAATCCATGTAAGCGTCGGCGATGGCGGTGACGAGGTTCGTCGCGCCTGGGCCGCTCGTGCCCATGCACACGCCGGCCTTGCCGGTCGCGCGGGCGTAGCCTTCGGCGGCAAACGATCCGCCCTGCTCGTGGCGCGGGAGAATCGTGCGAATCTTCGACTTCGTGAGCGACTGGTGAATCTCCATGCTCGCGCCGCCGGGATAGGCGAAAATAACTTCGCAGCCCTCGCGTTCCAGGGCTTCCACGAGGATGTCGCGTCCGAACATCGCGGCGCCGACCTCGGCGCGTGCTTTTGCCGGAGTGGCTTTGGCGGCTTTCGTTTTCGCAGCTTCAGTTGTCTTGCTCATGTTTTCTTTCTTCGTGGCTGGCGGCGATGGTTAAACAAAAAACCCACAGCCGTTGCCAGCCGTGGGTTCTTGTTAAACTCGTTTTCAGTTTCGACAAGAGCCAGCGGCGGCGGCGCTAACTACGACGACCAGCACAGCTACCTGTCGATTTAACACGATCATTGGCGCGAAATCTAGCGGTTCTTGCGGGCTCGGGTCAAGCTCTGTTTGCCTTGCCACAGGCCAGCGCACGACGGTTAATCGTCTTCATCCTTCACCAATCGCACTGCCCAGGCTGGATAAGGCGTCTCCGAACCTTTCATTGCCGTCCAGAGAATCCGGTTCAATTCGTCTTCCGGGCACGCATCGGCTTTCGCCAGCGGCAGACGCGCCGAGGCGTAGGCGTGTTTGCGCTGTAACGCGTCGGAAACTTTTTTTGGTTCGGGATTCATCGTGTCGAGTGCCACGTTGTTTGTCACCGAATCGTAGGGCGTAAAATTCGGTTCACTCACGAAACAATCGCTCATCGGTGTGGCCGTGGCGTCCAGTTGGTTCATCGGCGGCAAACCGAGCATCAATTCCATGGTGCGCAACACGCTCGTGTTGTTGTAGGCCGTGCTCACCACCGCGCCTCGTTTCGTGTATGGGCTGATGACGTAGGCGGTCGTGCGGAAACCGCTCACGTGATCCCAGCCGTTCTGCGGATCGTCTTCGATGGCGATGATGCACGTGTTTGTCCAGAACCGGCTATGGCTCACCGCCTCGACAATCCGACCAAACGCGAGGTCGTTGTCCGCCGCCATCGCGGCGGGCGTGGGCGCGCCGGCTTTCGTGCCGCTCGTGTGATCGTTCGGCAGCCACATCATCGTCAGCGCCGGGAAATCACCGCTCTGCTCGAACTGTTTCAGTTCCTGGATGAAGACGTCGGCGCGCACGGCGTCGGGAACACTCAAATCCCAGCTCGGATAATTCGTCGCGAGATAGGGCCGCAACGATTCAACATCCGGCTCGATCCAATAGCGAATCGCCTTCGAGCCATTCACATAATCGCGATAGCAATCCAGAAAGGTAGGCTCGCCTTTTTTCTTCGCGTCCTTCCACGCGCGATGACTGGTGGTGAATTCGCCGTAATTGCGGAGCGATTTTCCGTGCGCAATGGCGTTGTCCCAGATGAATCCCGCCGGCGAATACGCCAGTGCGTCCATGCCGCCCTCGCCGAAGCCGCCCGCCGGATAACTGCGCGGCCAACTCGCGAATGAACGCTCCACGTACTCCGTGACCAAACCGGTATCGGTCCATTGATGCCCGTCCGCGCTGAGCGCGCCCGAGCAATACGTGTTGTCGAGCAGCACAAATTCACGCACCAGCTTGTGCAGGTTCGGCGTGACGCGCTCACCGAAAATGCAGAGCGAGGCATCGCCATTGCCGCGCGCATCGTCACCGAGCACTTGATCGTAAGTGCGGTTCTCCTTGATGATGTAGATGACGTGCTGGAACACGCTTGGTTCGCCCACGCGCTCGGGC
>SCTL01000714.1 GCA_004297495.1 Verrucomicrobiota bacterium | reverse complement strand
TGCCCGGAAACCTTGTCCGCCGGGCAGCGGGGACGCGCGTGCGCAGCATTGCGATGAACAGCGCCGTCGGCGACGTGGGCGGACTCACCGCGCGGTTGAATCCGGGCTGGAAAGTTTTTTTGAAGTCGTCGGATTTCACCGGCCTCGGCGCGTCCGATTGCTGGGTCTTGCTGGATGAACAACCCGACAGCATCAACGACGATTTGTTTTTCGTCTCGATGACGGGAAATCTCTGGGTGGATGTGCCGGCGTCTTATCACAATGGCGCGGGCAGCCTGGCGTATGCCGACGGTCACGCGGAGATCAAGAAGTGGCGCGACCCCAATTCGATTCAGCCGGTGCGACAGGTGAATCCGTCGCTGGGCAATCAAAAGCCCGCGCCGAACGACGTGCCGTGGCTGCAACAACGGACCACGGTGAAGAAGTGAATCACCGGAGCGCGGATTGGCCGGAGGCGCCGGCGCTCTCGGAAGCGATGGCGGCGGGTTGTGGCGTGAGCAGCGCGGCGCGGTGGGCGGGCAAGGTCAAATTGAGCACGCCGCCCGTTCCCGAAATCGCCGCGCCTTCAGCCAGACGATCAAACCAACGAGATTCCGCGGCGAGTCGCGCAGGCAAAACGAGCCGCACGGTTTGCGGTTCGCTGCTGTTGTTGAGGGCGACGATAACCGAGCCGCCGCTGGTCACTCGCGCGTAGGCGCGGGTGAGTTCGCCGGAGTGCAGCGGGAGGGTTTCGCCGCGCCGCAGCGGCTCGATCTCGCGACGGAGCGCGATGAGTTTGCGAACGTGTGCGCGCACGCGTTCTTCCTCGGGCGTGCGCCCGGCGCTCTCGAAGGCGTTGTGTTTGTCTTCCTGCCAGCCGCCGGGAAAATCGCGGCGGTTGTCGGGATCGCCGCTGCCGCGCATCGCGATTTCATCGCCGTAATAAATCATGGGCGTGCCGCGAGTCGTGAGCAGGAAGGTGAAGGCGAGTTGCAAGTTGTCAATCGAGCCGCCGGTTTCGCTCAGGAAACGTGGCGTGTCATGCAGGCCGAGAAACGTGACGAGCGTGCGGGCGTTCACGTAGTTCGTGTCCGCGGCAAAAATCCCATCCAGCTGGCTCATCGGTTGTCCGTGGGCGAAAACTTCGCGGATGGCGAAGTAGAGCGGAAAATCAAAGAGCGTGTCCACGCCGGAATCCACGCCGTCGAATTGCTTGCGGCCGCCCTGGAAGAAAGCGACGAGCTTCGGATTCGCATCGAACATTTCGCCGAGGATGGTCAGGTGCGGATATTCGCGGTTGAGCGCCGCCGTCCACTTTGACCAATAGCTGCGCGGCACGTAGGGCAGAGTGTCCTGCCGCACCGCGTCCACGCCGGTCATGCCGATCCACCAGAGCGAATTCTGAATCAGATAGGTCGCGGTCTCGGGATCGTTCTGATTCAAGTCGGGCAGGATGTTGATGAACCAGCCGTCGAGCGTGGAGCGGAGTTTGTCGGCGGGGGGATTGCGCTCGGCGATGGTCCAGGTCTGCCAGGAGTTGGCGAGGTGATGCGCGGCGGTGCCATTGAACCACGTGGGCGTGGGCGGATGCTCGACCCACGGATGATACGGGCCCGTGTGATTGGCCACTTGATCCTGAATCATTTTGAATCCGGCCGCGTGCGCGGCGTCCGCCAGTTCGCGGAGTTTGGTCAGATCGCCAAAGTGTTCTTCAACGGCGTAAAAATTTACCGCGCCGTAACCGTGATAATCCGTGACCGGCTCGCCGGCGTGCGAACGGACGTTTTCGCGCGTGTACTTTTCCAGCGTGTTGAGATGGTTCACGTTGTCATACCACGGCGTGAGCCAGAGCGCGGTGACGCCGAGGTCGCGCAGGTAGGGCAGGCGGTTGATGACGCCTTGAAAATCTCCGCCGTGATAGCGGCGCGGTTTGGCGCGATCAAACAGCCCGCGCGAAACGGCGGGATCGTCGTTTGCCGGATCGCCGTCGGCGAAGCGGTCGGGCATGAGCAGATAGATCACGTCGTCGGTCGAGAAGCCGGCGAAACGGTTTGAACTGGCGAGCGGCGCGGAGACGGAAAACGGGGCGGTCACAGTGCCGGCAGCGGCGGCGAACTCAAAGCGGCGCGGGCCGGGTGCGGCGGTGGACGGAATGAAGACATCGCAGAACGCGTGGGTGCCGGCGGCATTGACGGTGAAGTTGGAAATGGAAAGGTCCGCGGGCGAGGCGAGCTTGAGACCCTGGAGGTTGTCTCCCGTGAGCAACAGCCGGACGGGATTGAGCGAGTGACCGCTCCACCAGTTGGGCGGCTCGACCTGGTTGATGCGTGGCTCAGTGGCTTGCGCGGCGGCGACAACGAACGTCAACGCAAGCCAAACCAGACGGTGGGCGGCGGTTCGTGTGGCAGTTGTTTTCGTTTCGGGCAGAATTTCCTCCAAGCATGGCCGGGGTTAAGGCGATTGCTAGCAATTTTACCCGCCGGATTATTGCAAACAGGACCGCCGGGCGGGAGACGCCGGACTACCGGCGCTCCCGCCGTAGCGTGTGAATCACAGACCGATCAGGGACACTTTGTAGAACAACTGATTCGTGCCGGTCAAGCCGGTGTTGGTGAAGGTGGACGAACTGGTGGTCGAGACAACCGTACCGTTGGAGGTCCACACGCCACCGGTGACCAGCGGACTGGACTCGACCATGTAAACGCCGCCGGTGGGATAGCCCGGCAGGCCGCCGCGTTTGGGGAAGGACTCGAAGGTTACCGCTGCGGAATCGGCGTCCAGTTTTTGCACCGAGGTGATCTTAAAGGTGGGTTTCTCGTCGTTGTAATAGTACGAGAGCGTCTGGCTCGTCGAGGGGAAGCCAAAACTCCGGTTGCCACCACCAGTGGTAATGGGCTGTTCCCAGCCGTTGTCGCGGTTGGGATCCACCAGGTTGGAGATGTAGAATTTATAAAACCCGAAGGCGCAACCGTTGGTCGGATAATGTCTGTAACTGATGGAGGCGCTGTAGATGTTGGTGTCAGGCGGCGAACCGGCGGTGAGCGGCAAGCTGCCGGTGTTCCAGCCGTTGAAGCTCCCGGGCAAAGCCACGCCGTTCGTGCTGGGATCGAATTTCCCGAAGTTCCGCACCAAGGACATGTCCACGTTGAGATTCACCACGTTCGTAGGATCGCTGAGTTTGCGATCACTCCAATAGAACGCCGGAATGGTTATGTTCTGGTTGGTGATCACGAAAGAACGGTTGTTCCCGCACGAGAGCACGGGGTTCTCGTAGCCGGGGAAGGAAAATCCGTAGAGCTTGTACTCGGGCACGGCGCCAAGCGGACCAACCACTTCAACGGTGTTGGTGAAGACGGTGCTGGTGCCCACTTGGATCAACTGATAGGCAGGATTGTTGGTAAAGCCGTTAAATGTGCCTCGCACAAAAAGCTGATCCGTGTTGGTGTTGAAGCCGTCGCCGATGGCGTTGTCGTATTCCCAAATTGGAATCTCCATGTTGACCGTGAACTTCACGAGGTTGGTCGTATCGCAACCCGGAACGGAGGTGATTGTGTAGGTCCGGAACAGATTCGTGGCATAGGGGCCCGCCCAAGCCGTCACTGCGATATTCGGATTCGCGAGCGAGTCAATGGCAGAGTCGGTACCGCCGCCGGCAGTCGCATAGACGTCGAAATCAATGCTGTCGCCCGGCAGCTTGCCAAGTCCGACAAATGACACTTTGATGGTGACGTTGCTGGTGGTTTTTGAAATAGAGAGGTTGTCCGGGTTCGCGGCGTACGTCGCACTCTGGAGATCCCAGGTAGCGCCGTTCCACTTGCGATTCTCGGCGCCCATCCCGCCGTCCACCCAGGTGCCGACCCAATAATCCATGCCTTGAGTCAGCGCAATCGGGCGTCCCCAGCCGTTGCCCGCCGTATCTCCGCCGGCGGTGCTATCAAAGCCGATGCAGTACTTGCCCCAATCCGTTGTGACCGGGTTACCGGCCACGTTGATTGTGAAAATCAACTGGCTGCAATCGTTGGTCACTTCCACCGACGTGATGTCCAGGTGGGTGAATCCACTCAGGTTGTCGCCGGAAGGAACGCCATTGTTCAGGTCACCGGTGGTATCCGTGTAGAGGGTCGCTTGGGAGGTGGAGGTGAAGGCCGCCAGCGCCACGGCCGTTGCCATCGTCAGGAATGTTCGCTTCATATCAGGTTTTGGATTTGGTTGGGCACTGCCCGTTTTCTGAAAACGCCATACTCGCGTTTGCCAGAGCATGAGTCAGTGTGGTGAACTTAACATCGCGCGTCTCACAGTCCACCGCACGTTTGTGCGGGGTTTTCAACGCGCGCCGCGCTTTTGCGCCTGCACCTGCCGCAAATAATCCTGCGCCACCGGATTGTCCGGCTCCAGCGCCAGGGTTTTGCGGAATTCCAAAATCGCCTCATCGAAACGATTCTGCCGCGCGAACATCACGCCCAGATTCAAATGCGCCAGCGCGTAATCCGGTTTCAAATTCAGCGCCGTCTCGTAGGCCGCGATCGCTTCGGATATTCTCCCGCTCGCGGAAAACTGATCGCCCAACGCCACGTGTGCCTCCACGTACGCCGGATTCAACTCGATGGCTTTGCGATAAAGCGCGATGGCCTCCGTGCGCCGCTCCAGACCCGCCAGCGCCCGGGCGCGATACGCCCACAACACGGGGTCCGCGGGCCGCAGCGCGCTTGCTCGTTCGAAGGCGGCCAGCGCCGGACCAAACTCCTGGCTCGCACCGAGACTCTGCCCCAATTCACTCCAGCCTTCGACGAGCGAGGGCCGACGCGCGAGTGCCTGACGGAAATTGTCCTGCGCCTCCAAATGATTGCCCTGCTTCGCCAGTAGGGAGCCAATTTCAAACCACGGCAGAAAATCATGCGGCAACAATTCCGCCACCTTGTGCCATTCCCGCAACGCACCCGCGCGGTCGCCGCAGGACTCTAGAAAAACCGCGAACGCCTCCCGCACATAATGATCGTCCGGTCGCGCCGCGATGGCTTCGGCATAAAGCGCCCGCGCTTCTACGACAGTCTCCTCGTTCGCGCCCGACAATAAATCCCGTTCACGATTTGCCAGCCGCTGGAGTCGCTCGGACTGGTTGAATTGCGAACTCAGCGGCGCGACTGCCAGCCGGTTGAGCACGGACTGCAACACGAGCTTGCGATTCCAGTCGCTCAAACCCAGCCGCCGTTCGCTTTGCGCCTGCGTCGCCCAATCATTCGTCGTCGCGTGTCGCTGAAGTTGCGGCAGCATTTGCTCGACGGACTTCGCCCAGACCAATCCCAGCCGGTAGCCGCCGTCAAAATTGAAGTGCACGTGCTCGTAAAAAGTTTCCTCCCCGCAAAATCCCGCCGGCGTATCCTTCGCCAGCGCGCTGGCCGCGTCCACGACCAGTAAACGTTCTGGCTTGTGTCGCGTTGCGGCATCGCGAATGGCTTGATTGAGGCGCGAATCGGTGCGGAACGGGAGGGCATCGGTGTCGCAGGCGAGTTGATACTCCGCGCGCGCCATGTCGAGCTGACCCGTCTGTTCCAGGCACATCGCGCGCCGATAATGCGCCTCGGCAAATCCCGCGTCACACTTCGCGGCTTCGGCGAACAGTTGTGCCGCGTTGGTCGCATTGCGCGTCACGATTTGCGCGTGCCGGCCTTGAGCGAACAATTCGTCAAACCGTTTCCGCTCCGCTGACGAAAGCGTTTCGTCCGGCCACGACGCGAACGGCGGCGAATCACGCAGGTTCACCGCCACGGTGTTGAGCAGAATCTTCGCGCCGGAATCCAGGCCGCATTGCAGCATGTCCTCCAGATTCTCCGTAAAGTTTTCATAGACCGCCCCCCGCTTCGGCGATTTCGGCGCGACGCGTTGTTTCTCGAACATCGCCATGCCGCCCCACGATCCAGCGGTCTTGCCCGGCTTCTGAAGTTTGCGCACCAGTTGCATCGCCAACTGGCCGGTGCGCAGACGCTGGATCGCCGTGACGAGCCGCACCATCGGGCGCGGCGGCGCTTGCGCGCCGAGAATCGTCGCCGCGCCGAACGGGCCGACCATCTCGTTGTTGCCCATGTAAATGAGCCACAGATCGCCGTCGTGTTGCGCGCACTCGCGCGCCAGCGGCAGCAACACGTGCGAGTTGATGGCGGTGAAGGAAACATTGACGACCTCAAAATCCATTTCGGGATGACGCAGTTGCAACAAGACCTCCAGATACCGCGCCGGGCCGAACGCCGGCTCGGGATCGCCCATCGCCGCGGATTCGCCGAGGACAAAAATGCGAATGCTCCCCGGCGGTTTCTCCGCCCGCATCCGCAAAGCGTTTGGCTGTCGCATTGTCTCGGGCGGAAAGAAACGCCGGCTGAAATCCTCGTTCTGCACGAAGAACGATTTTCCATCGATGTTCTGTTTCAGAAAAAAATCGGGATTGTAGCCATAGCCGGCCACGCGGAGGGCCAGTTCCAGCACGAGGAAGAATAGCGCGGGCACAATCAGCATTGCGCCAAAGCGGAACAGCCAGAGCCGACGTCGGTTCGGGGCGAGTGTCGCTCGCTGCGCGCCGCTTTCGGTTGGTTCGCCGGAGGATTTCATCGGTCGGCCCATCGTAGGTCCTGGTCACGCCAGCGGCGATTCTCATCTCACCACACAAAGATGCGGTTTGAGCGCCGGCCTTCCGATGCTAGCTTCATGTGCACAACACCAAATAACACGAAGCAAAATATTTTCCGTCCCGGACAACCCGAACCGCCTTGAATGGCCGCCGAGCAAATTCCAAAAATGAAAACGATTCTTCGCCGCCGCACCGCTGATCCAGTTCGCGAGCATCACGGCTTCACCTTGATCGAGTTGCTGGTGGTCATCGCCATCATCGCCATTCTCGCTGCGATGTTGCTGCCGGCGCTCGGGCGGGCCAAGACGAAGGCGCAGGCCATCCAGTGCCTGAACAATCTCCGCCAGCTTCAGACGGCGTGGAATCTTTATTCCGGTGACAACGAGGAAAAAGTTGTCCAAACATGCGGAATGAACTACCTCGCACCCAGTGCCACCGACCCTTTGTACCAACCGGGTGCGAAGAGGGCCAATTGGGTTCTAGGCAGGGCCGACAACGGCGACCCGGACATGATTCGCAATGGACTGTTATTCTCTTACACCAAGTCAATGAACATCTACAAATGTCCCGGTGACAAGACCACACATCTCCGCAGCATGTCCATGAACGCATGGATGAATCCCATAGACACCGAAGGGTTGTTGAGTCCCCTTTACCAGATTTTCCGCAAGCAGACGGACATCCGCAATCCGGTCGAAACATGGGTGACGATTGACGAGCGACCGGAAGGCACCAAATCCATCAACGACGGCTGGTTCGTCGTCGCGCCCGAGCAACCTAACAAATGGTATGATTTTCCCGCCGCGCTTCACGCCAACGCCGGTGGCTTGTCTTTTGCCGATGGTCATTCGATCACCAAGAAATGGAAAGACGCAAAGATTTTCGACCTGAACGCAGACGCTGGCGTGCGCGCCGACCCGCCGCCCTTGGGCGACCTGACCTGGCTCGCCGAACGCACCACCGTCCTCAAGTAGCAGTGCTGGCCCACAACCTCGGGCCGGGGGAACTGCTCAAGCCGTTGCCAAACCAGGCGACGGCTTTTTTGCGTTTCAATTGGATGCCTGAATCACGCAAAATTCGTCCGCTGAAATAAATCCAAAGTCTCGGTGAAGAAGAAAGCTCAACCCAAATCGCCAGCGTCACCGATCTCGCGTGGAAAGCGGATCGCCTTTCGCACTCTGGCGATGCTTTTGCCGGTTGTCCTTCTGCTGGTAAGTGAAGGCGTGTTGCGGCTTTGCGGCTTCGGCGGC
>SCTL01000713.1 GCA_004297495.1 Verrucomicrobiota bacterium | reverse complement strand
ATCGGCGATGTAGGCGTTGGCCGCAGTGATGTTCGCGCTGGTCATGCCGGCGACGATGCGCCCGAGAAAAAACCACGGTACTGTTGGCGCGAACGCGAGCAGCAAATAATCCAGTCCCGAACCAAACAGTGAAGTCAGGATGACCGCGCGCCGCCCGAACCGGTCCGACAAACTTCCCAGCAGCGGCGCGCAGAGAAACTGCATCAACCCCGCCACGGAGATGAGCAGACCGTAAGTGTGCGAAGCCGCCGCGACATTGCCGCCGGAAAGTTGCTCAATGAGTTTGGGCAGAATCGGGATGATCAACCCCATCCCGAAGATGTCGAGAAACAGCGTGACGAAGATGAAGGCCAGTGCTGGTTTGCGGGCGGACATGCGAGTTGATGACGGAATTTTGCCGTGGCCGCCCTGCCAACCCCAGCCGGGAAGATCACATCCCCATGATCTGATAACCGCCGTCCACGTAGATGACCTGGCCGGTGATGGCCGCCGCCCCATCGCTGGCGAGGAACGTACCGGTGGCGCCGAGTTCGTCGGGCAGCACGTTGCGTTTGAGCGGTGCGTGGGCTTCGTAGTGCTTGAGCATGTCCGTGAACCCGGCGATGCCGCGCGCGGCCAGCGTGTTCACCGGGCCGGCGCTGATGCAGTTCACACGGATTTTTTTCGGGCCGAGATCGTAGGCGAGATAGCGCGTGCTGGCTTCGAGCGACGCTTTGGCCACGCCCATGACGTTGTAGTGCGGCACGACTTTCTCCGCACCGTAATAGGTCATCGCAATGATGCTGCCGCCTTCGGTCATGAGCGGCGCGGCGGCGCGCGAAATTGCCACGAGCGAATACGCGCTCACGTCGTGCGCCACGCGGAAGGCTTCGCGGCTCGTGTTCACAAATTCGCCCTCGAGCGCGTCCTTGGGCGCGAACGCGACGGAGTGCAGCATCAGGTGCAGCTTGCCAAACTTCGCGCCGACTTCGCTGAACACGCGGGCGATGTCTTCGTCCTTGGTCACGTCGCAGGGCATGAGGAGCGTGTCGCTGCCGAACGTGCCGGCGAGTTCCTCGACGTTGTCCTTGAGCCGTTCGCCCTGGTAGGTGAAGGCGAGTTTCGCGCCGGCCTTGTGCCACGCCTGCGCGATGGCCCAGGCGATGGAGCGTTTGTTGGCGACGCCGAAGACGATCCCGAGTTTGCCGGTGAGTGCTGACATAAAGTGCCTTTTCGGTTTGAGTTGCTGTTGCGTGGAGTCAGTCCAACGCGAGTCGCGCTCAGGATGGGGGCGGGGTGGATGTATTTCAAGCCCGAGAGCGATGTCGCGTTTTTGGTTTCGATTGTTTGACCTGCTTAAAGCTCACACCTAGACTCGCAACAATTGTTCGTGAAACAGTGCTGACCTCCCAAGAAACTTGTATGACATCTCTTGATTCATCATCGCTCAAGTTTTGGCAGATCTTTTCCGAATGGGGATTCTGGCTTGTAATTGTTGGGGTTGTCGGTGAGAGCGTCGAGTTGGCGTCAAAGTGGATAATTCGGTGTCGCCAAAAACCTTTAAGTAAGCGGCTGAATCGGATGTTGCTTCCAGTTGAATCTCTTTTTTGGGTCATGCTCTGCGTCGGTTTGGCGATGGAATTTCTAGGCAGCCATAATGCAATGCAAATTGCAGACCGCGAAAATGCCCGCTTAAACGACGAGGCTGGACAGGCGAGAGTTGAAGCTGAAAAGGCAAATGAACGAGCGGCGAGATTAGAGCTAGCTCGTACTGAACTCGAAAAACAAATTTTAGAAACCAAAACCAACGTAACTAAAATTGACCCGAACAAACAGCCGATCTCAACAGTATCGGCTTACCTCCGCTTGAAAGTACGCATCATTAAGCCACCTTGGGTAACCCAGACCGGCGAAACACTGAAGCCAACTTTGCTACTTGGAAGGTCAAGCGATGCCAAGAACAATGTCTGGGCGATAAGTTTGGAATGTGACCAACCACTAAAGTATGGCAATTCAGAATTCACATGGCTTTTTTGTAACTTTCGGCAAAACCCAAGGGCACCAATGTGGAATTTGCGTGGAGATACTGTAGAGAAAATTGATGAATACGACTCGCTGCTTGTCTGCGCAGAAGCTCTTGGAGAGGAATTTGAACTGATTGAAGAAGGTAAGATCACTTTCATTTTCAATTCCTTGCAGAGGACGTACATTATTCCTCTGCAAAAATCGGTCTGGTTTTCTTGTATCAAGGTGGGCGTTCCTTGATTGATGTGTTCTGAGGTTTAACGGGCTTCAAGGAATCAAAGCAGGACACTTCAAAGCTCTTTTTCATTATTTGACCTGCCCACTGCGCGCGCCTAGACTGCGCGGCCTGTTTTGATATGAAGATTTTGGTTTGTGACCCCATTTCACCGAAGGGAATCGCGCTGTTGCAACAGCGCTCGGAATTTCAAGTCGTGGTGTTGCCAAAACGGTTGAGCGAAGCCGAATTGCTGCCGCAAGTCGCGGACGTGACTGCCATGGTCGTGCGCTCCGAAACCAAAGTTTCCCGCAAAGTCCTCGAAGCCGCGACGAAACTCCGCGTCGTCGGACGTGCCGGCGTGGGCGTGGACAATGTGGACGTGGA
>SCTL01000062.1 GCA_004297495.1 Verrucomicrobiota bacterium | reverse complement strand
CTCACCCGGCCTTCGGCCACCCTCTCCCCATCCGATGGGGAGAGGGACGGGGTGAGGGGAACTCTGGAGATATTTTTGGGCAAACAGTTTGAGCCAGTTTTTCATTCTGATTGGTTGGTTGGATTTTGCCGAAAGGAAATCAATTGCCCGCAAGGTGCGCCAGCTATTTCTGCCCGTAAGTTGCCTTCGGCCCGTGCTTGCGCATGAAATGTTTGTCGAGCAAGACGGGTTGCATCGGCTTCAACTTCGGATTGATGCGCAGCGTCTCGCTGTTCAGTCGCGCGATGAACTCCAGCACGCCGGCGTTGTGGACCGCGTCCGCCACATCCTTACCCCACGTGAACGGCCCGTGGCTCGCCACCAGCACCGCCGGATGCTGCATCGGATCGAACTTCAATTTCTTGAACGTCTCCACGATGACGTCGCCGGTGTTCGCCTCGTAATCCTTTTTGATTTCGTCCGGCTTCAGCAACCGCGTGCAGGGCACGTCGCCATACCAGTAATCCGCCTGGGTCGTGCCGTAAGCCAGCAACGACCGACACGCCTGCGCCCACGCCGTCGCGAACAGGCTGTGCGTGTGCACCACGCCGCCGATCAGCGGGAACTCGCGATAAAGGATGAGGTGCGTATCCGTGTCCGAACTCGGCTTGAGATTGCCCTCGACGACCACGCCCGTCTTGAGCGCGACGCAAACCATGTGCTGCGGTTTCATCTCCGAGTACGGCACGCCGCTGGGCTTGATGACCATGACGCCGCGCGCGCGATCCACGCCGCTGGCGTTGCCCCACGTTTCGATGACCAACCCTTTGCGAACCAGATCAAGGTTCGCCTGACAGACTTCAGCTTTTAATTTTTCCAACATAATTCAAAAAGTTTTTACCACAGATGGACACGGATTAACATCGATCAGAAAATTCACGGCAATGCTCTTTTGAGACTTCGCTGACTTGGAATTTTTGTTCCTTGCACTTTTGCAATGGAGTTGAGCCACTTCACCATTGCCGCGCGTTTGCCATACCTCGCCCAATCCAGACAACTCCAGCCTCTCACATCTTGCGCAGTCAGACTAGCACCATGAGCTAGCAACACTTCGGCCACGTCTCTATTTCCCCAATAGCACGCCGAAGACAAGGCATAACGTCCATTTCCATTTGGCAGCTTCGGATCAGCGCCTCGTTCAACAAGCTTCCGGGCAAGATCAGCACTGCCATAGGCTGCGCACTCGACAAGCTCACCTCCGGCGAGCTTGATCCCGTTCTTCAGAAGCAATGTTGCGACTTGAATGTTCTTCAGATGGATTGCTCTTTCCAACAACGATAGGCGGGTGAGCCGATCTCGAAAACAGTCAAACGAGATTCCGGCTTCTGCCACAGCCTTAAAAATATCAACCCGGTTCTGATTCAACGCGTTGAAGAGACTGAGTCCGAGCTCCCTCGCTCCGTGCTTCAACAAGAGCTGCACAACTTCTGGGTGACCGTAATCAATCGCTTGCTGAACCGCTGAACCATAGGCAGAGCGATTTGAAATCCTCGCCCCGTTCGCCAGCAGCAACTCGACGATTTCAGCTCTGCCATGCCGCGCGGCGACTATCAGCGCATCCGCACCGTAATAAGGAGGCAGCGTCGGAGTGGTCGTCTCATTCACATCTGCTCCGCTGCGAATGAGCTTCCTTGCTTCCGCGGCGTCGCCACGCTCTGCAGCCGCAACAATTGCCGGAAGTTGGCGGGAGGTTTTAGCTGGTTTGGTCTTTGCCAAACTTCCCGCCTTTAGTGTTTTTGAGCTTTGCTTCACTTCTCGATCTATCTTCTTCCGAATCCGTGTTCATCCGTGGTTAAAACTATTTCCCAGCCTTGTCCTCCTTGACCAGTTCCAAAATGCGCACGTTCGTTTCGCGGACGTTCTCGGCGTTCACATAACTGTTCGTCTGGCCGACGACTTTGTTGATAGTGATGTTTTCGAGGAACACATCCTTCACCGGCAGGCGCGGGTAGCCCGTGATTTTGAATGGTGTGGCGGTTTCGTCCATCGTCACATTCTTGACGTGGATGTTACGGATCGGCGTGAGCTTTTCCTCGTAGGTCGGCACGAGGTCGCGCCACTGGTAGAGTACGTCGGTATCAATCCCAAGCACGCCGAACTTCGTGCTCTTGGCGGTGATGTTCTCCACGAAGATATTCTCCACGAAGCCGCCGCGCCGCACGTTGGTTTTGATAAATAGAATGTTCTGCGGCTTGTCCGCATCGGCGTTGATGAATTTGCAGTCGTGCACATACACGTTGCGGATGCCACCGGAAAGCTCGCTGCCGATGGCGACAAGTTGATGCCCGCGCACCATCGTGCAGTTGCGGATGACGACATTTTCCGTAGGCGTGGCCAGTCGTCGCCCGTCGAAATCCATCCCGGCTTTGATGGCGATGGCGTCATCACCCTGATCGAAGCGGCAATCTTCCACCAGCAGGTTGCGCGTCATCTCCGGATCAATCCCGTCGTTGTTGCGGTTGCGCGCCGAGATGTCCACGCGGCGAACCACGGCGTTGTCGCACAGCAACAGGTGAATCGTCCAAAACGGGCTGTTGCGGATCTTCACGTCCTCGATCAGCACATTTCGGCAGCGATTGAACTGGATGAACTGCGGGCGCAGATGATTTTCGCCCACGGCCATCTGGCGCTGCGCCACCGGCACGTTCGTGAACGCCATGTGATAGAGCTGTTTCAACGCCGCCAAGTGCGCAGGCGGGCGCGTGAACCACTGTTTCCATACATCCAGCTTCGCTTCGAGCGTGCCCGAGCCGGTGAGCGCGACGTTCGTGCAACCGAAAGCGTAGATGAGCGGCGAGTAGTTGAAACATTCCGTGCCCTCCCAGCTCGATTGTACTGCTGGCAGATAATCCTCCGGGTTCGGACTGAACGAAAGCACCGCACCCTCGGCGAGGTGGAGGTTCACATTGCTTTGGAGATGAATTTTCCCGGTCAACCATTTGCCGCGCGGAATCACCACGCTACCGCCGCCAGCGTCATGGCAGGCGCCGATGGCTTTGCGGATGGACTCCGCGATGTTCGTCCTGCCGCCCTCCACCGCGCCAAAATCTGTGACCATAAATTCCCGCTTCGGAAACAGAGGGATTTTAATGGTCGGCATTTCAAACGGAGCTTTGACCGAAATCTCCTGATGACGAATCGTATCAGTCTCGGCTCGAGTAGAAACGGCCATCAACAACCCAACGAGACAAGCCCAGGCAGATTTGGCGAATAATTTTGTCATCTGGGTTCGTGATTCAAATCACTTTCTCACACGACTCCTAATCTCAATCAGCTTCTTCATCACACGATACAGATTTCCGCCGCCGTCCTTCGTGCCGAAGGCGTCGTGCAGTTGCTTGTAGAGCGCATAAAGCTCCTTGTAGGTCGCGTGTGCTCTGGAGTTCGGTTTGTAGATGTGCGGCTTGAGACCGGTCATCTTGCGTTGTGCCGTGGCGTAATCCTTGTGCGCGGCGGCCACGACTGCCGCCGCGATGGCCGAGCCCAACGCACAGGTTTGTGCCGAGCGGCTGACTTTCATCGGACGGCCCGTTACGTCCGCGTAAATCTGCATGACGAGCGGGCTTTTCTCTGCGATGCCGCCGCAGTTCACCACGGACGAAATCTTCACGCCGTATTCCTCGAAGCGATTGATGATGGTCAGCGCGCCGAACGCCGTCGCCTCGATGAGCGCGCGGAAAATCTCAGCCGGCGTCGTGTAAAGCGTCTGCCCAACGAGCAATCCGGTGAGCCGCTGGTCCACGAGAATGGTGCGGTTGCCGTTATTCCAATCGAGCGCGAGCAAGCCGCTTTCGCCGGCCTGCAATTTCAGCGCGCCTTTGCTGAGCTCGACGTGTGAACCGGCTTCCTTGCCACCGGGTTCGATGTAATTCACCAGCCAGTTGAACAAATCACCCACGGCGGACTGGCCGGCTTCAAGTCCGAAGTAACCGGGCAACACGCTGCCGTCCACGATGCCGCAAACGCCCGGCACGTCGGCGAGCTTCTGATTGTTCGCCCGCACCGCGATGTCGCACGTGCTCGTGCCGATAATCTTCACCAGCGTTCCCGGCGCAACGCCAGAACCGACCGCGCCGAGATGCGCATCGAATGCACCGACGGCGACGGGAATCCCGGCAGTAAGTCCGGTCTTCTTCGCCCACGCTGGCGTGAGTCCGCCGACCGCGCGATCAATCGAATGAACGCGTGTCGTGAGTCGCTTGCGTAGTTTGCCGAGCTTCGGATTCAGCTTGGAGAGAAATGCCTCATCCGGATAACCGCCCCACTTGGCGTTCCACATCGCCTTGTGTCCGGCAGCGCAGACGCCAGCGATGAACTTCTTCGGGTGCTCAGTGCCAGTGAGTGCGGCAGGAACGTAATCCGCGAGTTCAACCCACGCGTGCGCACCGTTGAAAACTTCCGGCGCGGTGCGCAGGCATTTGAGAATCTTGCTCCAAAACCATTCGCTCGAATAAGTTCCACCGCACTTGGCGAGATATTGCGGGCGCATCTTCTTCGCGAGCGCGGTGATCTCGGCGGCTTCATTGACGCCGGTGTGGTCTTTCCAAAGCCACGCCATCGCGGCGGGATTGCTTGCAAACTTCTTGCTGAATGCGAGCGGCTGGCCTTCCTTGTCCACGGGCAACGGCGTGCTGCCCGTTGTGTCCACGCCGATGCCAATGACTTGCGCGGGGCTGAAACCTTTCACGGATTTCTTCGCCGCCGCGAGCGCCTGCTTGATGGTGACTTCCGCGCCCTTGAGATAATCGGCGGGATGCTGCCGCGCGAGATTTGGGTCACGCGCGAGGATCACGCCCTGCGTGCCGTG
This sequence comes from Verrucomicrobiota bacterium, assembly GCA_004297495.1. Lineage (GTDB taxonomy): Bacteria > Verrucomicrobiota > Verrucomicrobiia > Limisphaerales > JADLHS01 > SCTL01. The sequence goes on along the minus strand of SCTL01000062.1, from coordinate 5,477 downwards.
CGAGTAAGTCCAGACGGCGGCGGCGACTTCCGCGCCGTTGGCGACGTTGACGATGAGGGCGCGAACGGAGTTCGTACCGTAGTCCAGTCCGATGGTGTAGCGGGGGTTCATAGGTTTTTCCGGGTCACAGGCGATGGATGCGACGATTGGCCGCGCTCATTTTGCCGCGACACGCAAAATGGTCAATGAGTTTGCCGGGAGAGTCAGCGGCTTGTCGGCGGCGAGTTTGACCGCGCTTTCTTTCGGCGAAACCTTCGTCGGCTCGATGAAGGAGTTTTCATCCGCGCGATTCGCGCTCGCCAGTACGCTGAGGCGCGCCTCACCCGACATGTTGTGTTTGATCTCCGCCGGCGCGTTGTCGCCGTTGACCAGTTTCACGATGACATCGCCGCTCGCCTCGTCACGCGTGGCGGAGGCGTAAAGGTGTTTTCCTTCCGCCCCGTCAAGTTGGGCGGGCAAGACCACGTCGCCGCTGTTGTTCGCGAAAAGCTTTTGCACGTAATAATTCGGCGTGCCGTAGCTGCGGAGGTTGTCCACCCAAATCAAGTTGGGCCGCCATTGCCAGCCTTCCTCGTGCGCGAAGAGCGGCGCGTAGCTGGCCATGGAGACGACGTCGCCGTTGCGTTCGAGCCCGGTCATGTAGGCAGCCTCGGCGATGGCGCATTCGAGGTTGTTGCGATTGTTCACGCTCACGACTTTGTCGCTCTGCGCGGCGTATTCGCCGAAGAAAACTTTCGGGCCGTTGCGGTCGTAGCTGTCGTAGCGATGCGTGTTGTTGAAGAACCAATCCGGTTTCGCGTAGCAATGCTCGTCCACGATGTCGGCGTGCAGTTCGCGCAGCTTCGGCCAGGCGAATTTGAAATGCTTGTCATCCGGCGACGGCCCAGCACTGGAAACGAGTTGAATCTCCGGATGCTTCTCCTTCAGCACGGCGTGAAATTTTGTGTAGCGATCAATGTAAGGCTGATCCCAGTTCTCGTTGCCGACGCCAATCATTTTCAAGTTGAACGGCTCGGCGTGGCCCATCGCGGCGCGCTTTGCGCCCCAGGTTGTGTTGGTCGGGCCGTTGGCGAACTCGATGAGATCAATCGCGTCCTGAACATAACTGTCAAGCTTGTCGAGCGGGCATTGCTCGCCGGAATTAAACTGGCACGCAAGGCCGCAACTCAGAATCGGCAGCGGCTGCGCGCCGATGTCTTCGCAGAGTTGGAAGAACTCGAAGAAGCCGAGGCCGAAGGATTGGTAATAGTCCGGCGTGAGGCGATGCTTGAACTCGAAGTTCCAGCGATTGACGATGAGCTTGCGTTCCTCAATCGGCCCGATGGTTGTCTTCCACTGATAACGATTCGTCAGATAATTACCCTCGACGATGCAGCCGCCGGGAAAGCGCATGAAACCGGGTTTCAAGTCCGCGAGCAACTGCACCATGTCGGCACGCAACCCGCCGGGACGATTCTTCCAAGTCGCGTGCGGAAAGAGCGAAACCATGTCGCAGTCCACCTTGCCCGCGCCGCGCACGATAAGATTCAAACGCGCCTTCGATGCTGTAGCCGTCGGAGTCAGCGTGACCGTGCGCTTCTTCCAGCGAATGGAAAAATTGTCCAGCCCGGCGGACGCGAGCACACTGCCGTCGGCGTCCACGAGTTCCACGGCCAGCGAGGGCGTGCCTTCGCCGCAGCGGATTTGCGCGGAGAAATCGTACGACTCGCCCGCGCGCACGCCCATGCCGCGAAATCCTTCGTTCGCCGCGCCCGTCGCGCCCGTGCTGCCGGAAGTGATGCGGAGGTAATGTGGATTGGCCGCGTTGAATGGATTGTCCGTGAGAATGAACATCGAGCCATCGCCGCCGCCGCGCGTGATTTTGCTCCAGCCCATCAGTGCGTTCGGAAACTCGAACGAGCGGTTCTTCACGAGTTCGGCGTAAAGCCCGCCGTCCGCGCCCAAGTTGATGTCTTCAAAGAAAATTCCCCACATCGCCGGATTGATCTTCGCGCCGGGTTGATCCACAGCAATGGTTAGTTTTGCCGGCTCGGCGCGGCTGACGAGCGCTGTCGAAAACAGCAGGCCGATGACGATTACGCTGAATTTGATTTTTTTCATGGAGCTAATTTCTTTTACCCAACCCACAATCACCCGATAGCAAGAATTATTTCGAGACAATCACCCTAAACCGGTAGGGACGCGTTCCACCGCGTTCCATTTTTTCTTCGATGGATTAGGGACGCGGTGGAACGCGTCCCTACCAATCTCATGGCGAAGCCTCGCGTGAAAAATTCGAGCGGGTTCATGTCCCATTCAAGAAACCCAGCCGCTCTTCAAGCCGTAAGCGGCATCGTTCCACGTGAGTTCCTGTTTGAACTGGCGCAGCTTCGTGTCCGCGTCAATCACCACGACTTCCAGCCCGGCAATCGCACCGAAGTCTTCAAGCATTTCCGTGGTGACGGCGTAACTAAAGCCCGTGTGATGCGCGCCACCGGCGTAAATCCACGCAGCACAGGCGTCGTCGAAATTCGGACGGCACTTCCAAACCGCGCGCGCGACGGGGAGCTTCGGCATGTCGTGCTGCGGCGTGACGCAATCCACTTCATTGATCAGCAGCCGGAAACGATTGCCAAAATCCATGAGCGCGGCGTTCAAGGCCGGGCCGGCGGGCGTGTTGAAGACGAGCCGCGCGGGATCGGCCTTGCCGCCGATGCCGAGCGGATGCACCTCGAGCGCGGCCTTGCCGTCGGCGATGCTCGGGCAAATCTCCAGCATGTGCGAGCCGAGCACGAGCTTGTTGCCGGGCTGCATGTGGTAGGTGTAATCCTCCATGAACGACGTGCCGCCCTCCAGACCGCTGGCCATGACTTTCATCGCGCGCACGAGCGCGACGGTCTTCCAATCGCCCTCGCCGGCGAAACCATGGCTCGCCGCCATCATGCGTTGCGAGGCAATACCCGGCAACTGCGCCAGCCCGTGCAAATCTTCAAACGTGTCGGTGTAGCCTTTGAAACCGCCGTCAGCGAGAAATGTTTTGATACCGAGTTCAATGCGCGCCGCGTCGCGGACGGATTTGTGACGCTTGCCGCCTTTCTTCAAGTCGGCCGTCATCGTGTAAGTCGCCTCGTAAGTTTTGCAAAGCGCGTCCACTTCCTTTTCGGAAATCGCGTTCACAACTTTCACGAGATCGCCGACGCCGTAAGTGTTCACCGAGAAACCGAACTTCATCTGCGCAGCCACCTTGTCGCCTTCGGTCACGGCCACTTCGCGCATGTTGTCGCCGAAGCGGATAAACTTCGCGCCCTGCCAGTCGTGCCACGCGGCGGCGGCGCGAGTCCACGCGCCGATTTTTTCCTGCACCGCTTCCTCGCCCCAGAAACCGACGACGACTTTGCGGTTCAAGCGCAAGCGGCTCATGATGAACCCGTGCTCGCGATCGCCGTGCGCGGCCTGGTTCATGTTCATGAAATCCATGTCAATCGTGGCCCACGGCAGGTCGCGATTGTATTGCGTGTGCAAGTGGCAAATCGGTTTGCGCAGTTGCTTGAGGCCGTTGATCCACATCTTCGACGGCGAGAACGTGTGACACCACGTGATCAGGCCGATGCAGTTCTTCGCGTTGTTCGCCTGCTGGCAAAGTTCCGTGATCGCGTCGGGCGAAACCATCACCGGTTTGAAAACCACTTTGGTCGGAATCGCCTCCGCCTCGTTGAGCGCCTTGGCAATTTCCTGCGAGTGCTTCGCGACGGCCTTGAGCGTTTCCGGTCCGTAAAGATGCTGGCTGCCGGTGACGAACCAGACTTCGAGTTGTTTGAGGTTAATCTTCATAAAAGTGTTTCGTGCAAAATTCGGGCAATCGTTTGTGCAAAGGATAATGCGACAATTCCGCTTCAAAACGGACAGCGAACTGCGCGATTCCTTCTCAGATGAATTCGTTGATGAGGTTCTCCAAGAATTCCTGACGACCGCTGGCGTTTGCGTCGGAATCGCCCTTCTTCAGCATGTAGGCTTCGAGTTCTTTGAAACCCACTTTGCCGGATTCAATCTTTGCGCCGATGCCACTGTCCCATGAGGCGTAACGCTGTTTCACGAACTCAGCGAGCCGTCCATCCTTGCGAATGGCGGCGGCAATCTTCAGCCCGCGGGCGAAGGCGTCCATGCCGCCGATGTGCGCGTGGAACAAATCAATCGGCTCGAAGCTTTCGCGACGCACTTTCGCATCGAAGTTCACGCCGCCGGTCTTGAAGCCACCGTATTTCAGAACGCTCAACATCGTGTAGGTTGTGAGGTAAATGCTCGTGGGGAATTGATCCGTGTCCCAGCCGAGAAGTTCGTCGCCGGTGTTGGCGTCAATCGAGCCGAGCGCTCCCGCCGCGCCGGCGACTTCCAGTTCGTGCTGCATCGTGTGACCCGCGAGCGTGGCGTGGTTTGTCTCGATGTTCAGCTTGAAGTGCGGCAACAGGTCGTATTCGCGCAGGAAGTTCAGGCACGCGGCGGCATCAGAATCGTATTGATGCTTCGTCGGCTCTTTCGGCTTCGGCTCGATGTAGAACTGGCCTTTGAAACCGATCTTCTTTTTGTAGTCCACCGCCATGTGCAGCAGCGCGGCGAGATGCGAGAGCTCGCGTTTCATGTCGGTGTTGAGCAGCGTCATGTAGCCTTCGCGCCCGCCCCAGAACGTGTAGCCCTCACCCTTCAACTCGTGCGTGACTTCCATCGCTTTCTTGATCTGCGCGGCGGCGAACGCGAACACGTCGGCGTTGCAGCTTGTGCCCGCGCCGTGCAGGTAGCGCGGATTGGAGAACGCATTGGCCGTGCCCCAGAGCAATTTGATGCCGGTGCGCTTCTGTTCCTCTTTCAAAACTTTTGCGACGGCGTCGAAGTTTGCGTTCGACTCGGCGAGCGAGCGGCCTTCGGGCGCGACATCGCGATCGTGCCAGCAATAATATGGCGCACCGAGCTTCTCGATGAACTCGAACGCCACGCGCACGCGGTTCTGGGCGTTGGCGACGGAGTTCGAGCCGTCATCCCACGGACGCAGCATCGTGCCCGCGCCGAACGGATCGCTGCCCGTGCCGCGAAACGTATGCCAGTAAACCACGGCGAAGCGCAGATGCTCGCGCATCGTCTTGCCCGCGACGACTTCGCTGGCGTTGTAGTGTTTGAAGGCGAGCGGGTTTTTGGACTTCGGTCCTTCGTATTTGATCTTCGAGATTTTGGGAAACGCGCTGGGCATAATCAGTGGGTTGAGGTTGGGTTGTCGAACCACGGACGACGCTGCGGAAACGAATCGGGCCAGCGTCGCTCGCGGTTTTGTTCAGTTTAGATTGTCATTGGGCACGGCAAAGTTCCTCGCACGTTCCGACGGAAAAATTTTCACCCTGATGATGAGTGGCCGGGTCAGTTTTGAGGAAACCGCCGCTGCGCCGCCGGAGAACCTGCGACGGAGAGTGTTTTCACGGAAGCCGCTTCAGGTCAAGCGGCGAAAGCCGGGC
>SCTL01000712.1 GCA_004297495.1 Verrucomicrobiota bacterium | reverse complement strand
GTGATGGCCACCGTCGGCAGCGAATTCTCCCGTAGGAAGACGAAAACCCTGATGGAGTTCGTTCCGATCTGGCCAAGGTCGTCCACCGCCCGCGCAGTGAGCGTGCGGTCCCCAAGTGTGGCTGGAATCCAATTGACGGAAAAAGGCGGCGCGACAACCGAATTCCCGATTTGCACGTCGTTCTCAAAAAAATCCACGCTCGTGATTTCCGCAGCCAGCGTTGGGAACTCGGTCGTCGCGACCACCGTGACATTACTGTTGATCGGCAGGCGCAATCCAGCTGTGGGCGAGGTGATCGCCACGCGCGGCGGCGTTTGCACACGGAACGAAACGGTCGCCTCGCCGGTGTTGGTCGCGCTGTCGGTGGCGCGCGCGCGTAAGTCATACTGGCCGGCGGCGAGATTGCTCAGAACAAAACTGACCGGACTGTTGCTGAAAATCGCGAACGAAGTTCCGTTGGTAAAAAACTCAACACTGCTCAACGTGGCATTGCTGGTGGTGACCGTCGCGGTCACCGGGACATCGGAGTGTTCGCGAAACTTCACGCCACTTGCGGGCGAACTGATCGTCACACGCGGAAGCACTTCGTCCAGCGGCAGGACCGTGAGCAAGGCCTCCCGGCTGGAAGTCGAGCCGCCCACGTTGTTGACGATCACGCGGTAGAAACCCGCATCGTTCGTGCTGACACCTGTCAGCGTCAGCGCCGAATTGGTCTGGTCCAAAAGATCATTGTCGTTGAACTGCCATTGATAGTTCAGCGGCGGCGTGCCGTCGGCCAAGACCGCAAAAGTGGCGGTGTCTCCCTCAACTTTCGTCTGGTCCAGCGGCTCGGTTAGAATCACCGGCGGCGGTTGCGTGTAAATCACTGTCAGCACCGGGCCGTTGACCGCGTCTTCGTGAGTCGCGAAATGCCGCGCCGTTTTCAAAATGCCCTCGCCCTCGCTGATCAAGAGCCAGCCGGAATTTGTGCTGGGATCATTTGCCCAGGCTTGCACGTCGGCGATCAATGCCGGCGTCGAGGGAAAAGTGTAACTGCCGAGACCCGAAACGAACACGGTCGAACTCGCCGCGCTCACGGAATCCGCCGCGCCCGTCACGCCCGGGACTTGCCACGGCGTCGCGGGCAGGCGCGAATTCCAAGTCACGCCCGACTCGCTCCACGGTTGCAGGATGCGGCGCAGATCGAAGATGGAATTGGCCGGCCCGATGGGCACGCGCATGACGCGCACCTGCAACGACACGGAATTGATGATGGCGCCGGCTGGAATCTGCCCCGCGAGATCGAATCGCAGCACCGCGCGCCGCAGCACGCCGCCAACCCGGATGCCGAGTTCGCCGGAAACCATGGTGATGTTGCCGCCGATGTTGGAGTCCGGCTGCGCCTGCTGCAACTCGGCGTCGGCCACGGGACGCAGCGTGACCGTGGTGGGCGAAGCGTGCAGTTCGGGGATCAACGCCGCGAACAGGACGCAAACAAGAATCCGCCACCTAGCATTCCGCTTCTCACTCAAAAGCTTTGGGTCGGTTGTCTTCATGGCTGAATTCATCGCCACTTGTAATTCATCGTCACGAACACGCCGTGAGCCGAGTAGTCGTTTACGCCGCCTGAACTCGGTTCTTCATAACGGTAATAGGCATAGCGCGCTGTCGTGCTCAGCGAGTCATTCCATTTCTTCGTCACGCTCAAAGTAAGTGTGTGCCGGTCGTAATCCAGTCCCAACGGAAGACCGTCGCCCTCGTTGTGCTGGCCGAAGCGCGCGCGCGAATACGCGTAGCTGCCATGCAAATCGATCGAGTTATTGAGAACGTA
>SCTL01000007.1 GCA_004297495.1 Verrucomicrobiota bacterium | reverse complement strand
GCCGTGGTGATGTAAAAGCTCTTGCTCATCCGCCACATTGTGCGGAACGCGGCGCGGGTTGGCAACGTTGCGCATTCGACCCGACAAATTCCCGGCTCGCCAACGTGACGCGCGGCGTTAGATTGAACCCGTGAGGTCCTGGGCAAACAACCCGGTGGTGCTGCGAGCGCGGGCATATCTTCGCCGTAACTGGCGGCAGGCGCTCAAATGGCGGGAGAAAATTGTTTTCCGCGAGGAAGTCTCGCATCTCATCCTGGCCGGCTGCGTCGGCGTCATCGGCGGGCTGGTGAACTTCGTTTTCTTTCACGCCATCGAAATCGTAAAACTTTTTGTGCTGCGCAGTCCCGGCGATCCCGTTGAGGTCGCGGAAATGTTGCCGAAGTGGGAGCGCGCCTTGATTCCCTGTCTCGGTGGGTTGGGGGCGGGCTTGGTTTTGCACTGGGGTTTGCGCCTGGTTGGGCGGCAAGGCTCGACGAATTTTCTGGAAGTCGTGGTCGCCGGCGACGGGCGCTTGCCGTTCCGCAGCGGCGTGGTGCGCGCCGCCTCCTCGCTCTTGAGCATCGGCTCGGGCGCATCCATCGGGCGCGAAGGCGGCATCACGCAGCTCACCGCCACGCTTGCCTCGAAGTGGGGGCAATGGTCGAAATGGCCGCCGTACCGGCTGCGCTTGCTCGTCGGTTGCGGCGCGGCGTCGGGCATTGCGGCGGCTTACAACGCGCCGATCACCGGCGCGGTTTTCTCTGCGATGATCGTGCTGGGAAATTTTTCCATGAATCTCTTCGCGCCGCTGGTCTGCTCCTCCGTGGTGGCGGCGGTGGTCTCGCGCAGTTTCTTCGGGATCAAACCTTGGTATGAAGTTCCGCCCTACGAATTCGTCCGGCTCATGCAGCTCATCTGGTTCATTCCGCTCGGCGTGGCTGCCGGAGTATTGGGCGCGGCGTTTTTGAAAATGTTGCGCTATGCCGAAGATCAGTTCGCACGACTCCAATGGCCGATCTACGTGAAGCTGGCGTTGAGTGGGTTGGTCGTGGGCCTGATTGCCATTGAATTTCCCGGCGTGTGGGGCAATGGCTACGTGATGGCGAATCGCGTGTTGCACGGGGAATTTGCCGCTGAACATTTCGCGGTGCTGCTGCTCGTTGGGTTGTTGTTCGGCAAACTGCTCGCCACCGTCGCCACCGTCGGCTCGGGCGCGGTGGGCGGATTGTTCACGCCCACGTTGTTTCTCGGCGCGATCCTCGGCGCGATTTTCGGGACGCTGTTGCATTACTATCAGTTCGCGGTCGAGTTGCCGACGAGCGCGTTCGGTCTGGTCGGCATGGGCAGCGTGCTGGCGGCGACGACGCGCTCGCCGTTGCTGGCGATGATCATGGTCTTCGAGATTTCGCTGGATTACTCGCTGATGCCGGCGCTGATGCTCGGCTGCGTGGTGGCGATTCTGATGGCGGGCCGGTTGCATCCCGAATCCGTCTATACCGCGCCGTTGCGTCGGCGCGGAGTCGAGTTCGGCGGGGAAAATCTCCGTCCGGGCGCGGCGGTGGAACAGACGGTGGGCGATTTGATGCAGTCGCCGGTCGAGCCGTTGCACGAGAACACCACCCTGCGGGAAATGGCCGATCGCTTCCTGAGCGGCGCAAATAATTTTCTGCCGGTCGTGGATGGCGACCGCAAGCTCGTGGGCGTGGTGGCGCTGCATGATTTGAAGGAGCATCTGAACTCCGCCGGGAGCGTCATTCCCGTGATCGCGTCCGACGTGATGCGGCCGCCGCCCAAGTGCGTGACGCCGCGTCAATCGTTGATGGAGGTCGTGCCGGTGGTGCTGGCGAGCGAAATCCGGAACATTCCGGTGGTGAACAATCTCACGGAGAAACGGCTGGTCGGCTCGCTGGCCCGCGCGGAAGTGCTGACGATCTTGTCGGAGGCGATTGACGCGGGGAGCAAGCTGGCGGAGTGAGAAACCAGGTGCAGGTTGCGGGTTGAAAGTTGCAAGTTGGAATCGCTGCCGGTGAACCTGCAACCTTCAACCTTCAACTTGCAACCTATCACGACAGCGCCAGCGCACCTAGCGCCGCCGCCACCAGCCAGATGAGCAGCACGGCTTTCGTTTTCGTCAGACCCCCGCGCACGAGCCGATGTGAGAGATGATTCGTGTCGCCGACGTAGAACGGTTTCTTCATCCATGTTCGCAGCGCGACC
>SCTL01000711.1 GCA_004297495.1 Verrucomicrobiota bacterium | reverse complement strand
CGCGCTGGGACAAAAACCAATTTGAACGCCTTGCCCAAGTAGTCTTCGCTGCCCGGTTGTGAGCATTTCCTTTTGTTTTCAGCCGTCGAGTCTGATTTATTGGAGCGCATGACTCGTCAGGCGACAATCAAACGGTCCACCAAAGAAACGCAAATCCAGTTGCGACTCGATATTGACGGCAGCGGCAAAAGCCAGATCAAGACCGGCGTGCCGTTCTTCGATCACATGCTTACGCTCTTCGCGAAGCACGCCGTCGTGGATTTGAAACTGAAGTGCAATGGCGACTTGGAAGTGGACGCGCATCACACGGTCGAGGATTGTGGCATCGCGCTCGGCCAGGCGTTCGTGCAGGCGCTGGGAGACAAGAAGGGCATCCGCCGCTACGGAACGGGATTTCATCCGAAGAATCCGCTGTCCGGCGAGGCTTACGTGCCGATGGACGAATGTCTTGCCCGTTGCGTGATTGATTTCAGCGGCCGGCCCTTTCTCGTCTGGCGCGGAATGAATGAACTGGCTTACAAAACTTTAAGCCGGAAAGAGCGTTCACAAGATATGTCGAGCGCGTTTCGATTCGGTCTGGCCCGCGAATTCTTTCAAGGCTTCGCCAATGAAGCCTGGTGTAACCTGCATTTGGAACTCCTCTACGGCGACGAGCCGCATCACGTCGTCGAGGCGCTTTTCAAGGCTTTTGCGAAGGCTGTGGACGCGGCCTGCCAGCGCGATCCGCGCATTACCGGCCAGTTGCCCAGCACCAAGGGCAAACTTTAACCCACCTGAATACTTCCTGCGTGTCTGCCGTCCAAAAAACGAGTGAGTCCGGGCTGACGCCGGCAGCGGCGCCGCCGAATGACTCTCCGCTGGTGAAGGCAGCGCAGGGCGGGGACATGAGGGCGTTCGAGGAACTGGTCGCCCGCCATCGCGACAAGATTTACGCGCGCGCCTTCAGCATGATGCGGAACGAGCAGGATGCGATTGATCTTTCTCAGGAAGCCTGGGTGAAAGCGTGGCAACGGCTCGCGCAGTTTCAGGGCGACTCGAGTTTCGCCACCTGGCTGACACGAATTGTGATCAACCTTTGCCTCGACCAGTTGCGGAAACACAAGCGGCATCGCGCCGAGTCCATCGAGGAAATGGACGAGGAATCCGGCGGCGTCGAGCGGCAGATGCCCGTGGTGACGATCAACCCGACGGCGGGGTTGGAACGCGGGGAATTGCGGCAGCGAATTGACCGGGCGCTGGGACAGTTGAGCGCGTCGCATCGCACGGTGATCGTGCTGCATGAATTTGAAGAGATGGAATACAAAGAGATCGCGAAGACGATGGGTTGCTCGATCGGCACGGTGATGTCGCGGTTGTTTTATGCGCGGCGGCGGATGGCGTCGCTGCTGGCGGATTTGAAGAAAGCGGAGTCGTAGTATGAATACAGAGTTGCAATTGAAGCTACAGTCCTACGTGGACGGCGAACTGAGCGCGAGCGAATCGCGGCAGATCGCCGACCTCCTTGCGCGCGATGCCGAAGCCGCCGCGCTCGTGCAGCAATTGCAGAACACCAAGTCGGCGTTCGCCAACGGCGAGTTGGAAGTAAAACTTCCCGAGTCGCGCGAATTCTACTGGTCGAAAATCTCCCGCGAGATCGAGCGCGAAAACCGGCAGCCCGTGGCGGCGGCCGAGCCTTCACTGTCATTGTGGCAAAGTTTGCAGCGGCTCTTGATTCCCGCCGGAGCGTTTGCGGCGCTGACGTTGATTGGGTTGGTCGGTCTGTTCGCGTTGCGCACGACCAATCAGGATTCTTTCAGCGTTCACTACGAATCAGACAACGCCGTGGCGGACGCCGATGCGTTCACTTACAACGACGAGGAAAACGGCACCACGTTCATCTGGTTTTCCTATCCGTCCGAAAACGAGTTTACGGAATCGGACGATTCCCTTATTCTCTGATGCCGATGAAGTTTCAACCTAAGTCTTGGCGGTGGGCGGCGGCGGTGGTTTGCGGAGTCTGTCTTTTTTCTTTCGCCGCCTCAATCACGCGCGCGGCGGAACTGAAACTCGAGGCCGTTCTGATTTGGGGCACGAACGACACCAATTCACCCGATCCCAACCACAAACTTGTCGGACCAAAGCTTGCCAAAACCCTCGGTGACCTCCCGATCAAGTGGAAAAGTTATTTCGTCGTCGAGAAGAAGGATTTCAGTGTGAACCAAGGCGCGACCGAGAAAGTCCGCCTGAGCAAGGAATGTGAGATCAAGGTCAAGAACGCTGATGGCGCGTCCGTCGAGTTGCAACTCATCGGCAAAGGCAAACCCGTCGGCAAGATGACCAAGGACGTGAACAAAGGCTGTCTCGTCACCGGCGGCAACGCCGAGAATTTCACTTCGTGGTTCGTGGTGCTGCGGAAGAAGGAGTGACGCTCGTCGTTTGAAAGCGCAGTCAGCGAATCCCAAGTGGACGACTTGCCCGCCCGGGCGAAGGCCAAATCAGCCAAGCCTTAACTTCCGGACCATTCCAGGCTAAACACACCCCGCACGTCGCAAGGCGTGCGGGGTTTTGGTTTTAATGCGAGGACGCAAAGGAGCAGGGCTGAAAATCCCAACGGGATTCAATCATTCAGCCCAGCGTTGCCCCGAGGAACGAGGGGCTACGCTGGGTGAACGAATTCAAATCGAATCTACCCGGAACGGGTTGAATCATTTTGTGGTTACGCTGATGCAACCCACGTTGGGGTTGAAAATAATTTTGTGGACGGTTGACCCAGGGTAGCTCGTGCCTCGCAACCGCTGGGCTGAATGATTTTAATCCCGTTGGGATTCTCAAACAGACCAAGACGAGAATGGTTGTGACGCTCGCCCTCACCCTAGCCCTCTCCCCCGGGGAGAGGGAATAGCCAGCGCGCGTTTCTGGTTTTGCGAATGACCGTCCGGCAAATCCAGTCGCAGGTTCTCGCGTGAGACGGCGAACGATTCTCCTTCTCCTTGGGGAGAAGGTCGGGATGAGGGAGGTCGTGATACATTTTTCAACGCAAAGGCGCAAAGACGCCAAGGCGCGGGGAATGACGTAGCGGCGACTCGGCAGAGCGCCGCCGTTGGGAATTCAGTCAGCGGCGGTCTGCCGACGCCCCGCCATGACGCTGGGAAAACGGGTGATGCTCTCTTGGCGTCTCCTTCGCCTACGGCGAGCGGAGGCGGTAGAAACGGCTTGGATAATTCATCCACTGCGGATCGCTAAAATAGATTGTGCCGTTCGTGAGTGTGCAGCTTTGTAGCGAAAGCCAGATAGGATTACCAAAATTCGTGCAGGCTTCCACGACGAGGGGGATGTTTGCAGTGCCGGTGATGTCGAAGCCGAAGCGGTTCGTCCGCACGCCGAAGTTGGGGCTGTTCTTTTGCGGTGTCGGATTCCAGAGGACGGTTGGTCGCCCTCCGTAGTTCGTGTTCCAACCGGTCGCGCCCGGCAGATAGTAAATGATCGTGGGATCACTAGAGGAGACTTTGCCAAGTAGCATTGGGGCGTTGCCGCCGAAATAGAGTCCCACCAACTTGGTGCAACCAGCGAACGCGCTTTCTCCAAAGGACACAAGACTTTTGGGGATTGTTACGTTGACCAGATTGGTGCAGCCATTGAATGCATAAGCTCCGATGTTCGTAACGGCGTTGAGGAACGTCACATTGGCAAGCATCGTGTGATAGAACGCGTATCCATCAACGTTGCGTGCGCTGGCAGGGATGTTGTAAGCGCTTCCGGACTTGGCCGGCGGATAAAGCATAAGGAGTGTTTGGCTCTTGTTGAACAAGATGCCATTTGAACTGCTGTAACTTGGGTTGAGAGGATCCACCGTGATGTTGGTGATGCCGTCACAGTTCGAGAACGCTTGGCTTCCAATGCTCGTAACGGTGCTGGGGATCGTGACGCTCGTGAGGCGGGTGTTCTGGAAGGCGGATGACCCGATACTGGCAAGGTTGGCCGTGAGAGAGACATTAGTAAGGCTCGTGCAGTTTGCGAATGCAAAGGACCCGATGCTGGTGACGCTTGCAGGGATTGAGACATAGGTAAGGCTGCTGCAATATATGAAAGCATCCGATCCGATGCTTGTAAGGCTGCCTGGAAACGTCACCGATGTGAGGCTGGAACAATAGTGGAACGTCATGGCCGGAATGCTGGTAAGGCCATTCGAGATGGTCAGGCTGCGCAAGGCGGTGCACCCGCTGAATGTTTGTGCTCCAATGCTCCTGAGACTGCTTGGGAACGCAAGGGTGGTTAGGCCCGAGTCTTGAAAAGCGTAATCCTCAATACTGATGAGGCTGTTGGGAAAGGAAACGTTGGTCAGGATATTGCACCAGTTGAACGCATAGGTTCCTATATTAGTGACGCCATTTGGAATGACTATGCTCGTCACGGCGTGGTTGTAATAGAACGCCGCCGTTCCGACACTCACAACCGGCAGACCATAGACGGTATTGGGGATGGCGACCGCGCCACCTGGACCGTTGTATCCGGCGATGGTGATTGTGCCATTGTTGGTCGTGTAAGTGAATTGGGCCTCTACCGCCACGGGCAGCGCCAAAAGCATCAGCACTTGCAACAGCAGTCTCGTGGCCCACGCGGCTCTGATGGGGTTTCGTACTTTCGACGATTCACTGTCTAAAGTGGTTTGTGTTCCGCCTATCCTCACAGGCACATCCTTTGTTCGGGCGGCACAGCAAGCAAGCCTGATATTGCCACAAACCCACCCGGATTTGCCTGTTGGACTCGTGCGGTGCAGGGGTGGTTCTCCGCCAAGATGGTGAAGGTGGATTCGGCCAATGATCTGGCGTTGTTGAAGGCAGAAGGAAAGTTTTCCCCGTTACCGGTGGCGGTAAGTCGCGGGGTGAAGTTGGGCGGCACGGTGGCCACGGCGCGGTTTCTCAACATCCGCTTGCAAGGGTTCGCGCCAAACTTTCGGAGTTTCGCGGTTAAAGAATCCGCCGCTTCACTTCGCCGATTCCGTGTTCGTCGGTTGATGGCCGAATTGAACCGCGCCATCGTTGATCACCGCGCGGCCCGACTTCGTCAGCGCGATCATTTCCGCACCGGCCAGCAGGACCGGGCCGTAGCCGTGCGCGGCGCGCGCGCTTTGCGGGCGGTAATAATAAAACGCCGGATCAAAGCCCATTCCCGTGCCCACGCACGTGCCTTCCACTTCGCCCTGTGCGTTGACCTTGGTGGCGACGCCGTTCCACGCGAGCTGCACAGTTGGGCCGTAGGCGAGCGCGTCAATCCAGCCGCGATTGATCCCGCGCGCGAGGCAGAAGGCGTAGATGGCCGACGCGGAGGTTTCCAGATACGAATCGTTGCGGTCGAGGAGCTGATGCCAGAGTCCGTTGTGGGCCTGGAGCGCCTGCAGTCCGCGGGCGTGTAGGCGGAATTGCGCGAGCACACCGGCGCGTCCGGGATGATCCTCGGGCAGGACTTCGAGCAATTCGGTCATGGCCATCAGCGCCCAACCGTTCGCGCGCGCCCAGTGGAATTCGGGATGCACTTCCATGCCCGCGATCCAGCCGTGCAGGTAGATGCCGAGGTCGTTGTTGAACATCCGTGAAGAGAATTGTGTGATCTGTTTCACCGCGTCGTCGTAATACTTGCGGTCACCGATGAGTTTTCCCATCTGCGCGAGCGCGGGCACGCTCATGTAAAGATCGTCGAGCCAGAGCGAATCCTGCATGGGCCGCTTGCGCGCGAGCGTGCCGTCGGCGAGACGAAATTGTTTCGTGCTGATGTAGTTCATCCAGTTGCCAATGATCGGTCGCGCGTCCACGAGTCCGGCGCGCTGCGCCTTGATCATCGCGGCGCACATCGAGCCGGAATCGTCGAGCGCACCGGGGCGCAGGACTTGGCGTAGCTGGTTGTTTTCCAATTTCACCCCTGAGTCTCCGAGCGCGCGGAAGTAAGGTGCTTTGTCCACGATGAATTTCATCCGCATGGCAACATAGTCTTTGAAGCGCGCGTCGCCGGTGTTCTCCGCTGCGAGTAACATGCCGGAGTAAGTCACGCCCCACTCGTAGGCCGTGATGGAAAAATGCCCGCGCTCGACGATGGCGTTCGTGTCCGGCTTGCTGAAGTCGGTGATCTCCGCGCCGGTCTGTTTGTTGATGACGCGCGCCGGCGTGTTCGCGTCGAGGTAGGCGTGGATGCGGTTGAGCACTTCGGTGATTGCGGCGACAGTCGTCGGGCCATACGGCACGGGGTAATTCGGTTTCGCACGCCCGGGATCGCCGGCTTCGGCAGCGATGTATTCCTTCGGCGCTTGGGCGCGAGTCGAAGCCGGCGAGAGCAACGCAATGGAAAGAGCGACAACTGAACGGATGATTAGCGGCGTTCGGTTCATGGCACTGATGTCTGGCGATTGTGGATTCAGTTTGGCCGCGCTTTGCGGCTCACGGGTTCGGTTTTGCCGGAATGGATTTCACACAGGCGTGCGTGCGTTGTTTTCGCAGCTTCGACGAGTTCGCGATACGGCTGGTCCGTCACATCCACGAAACCGATGTTGTAATTCTCTCCATCGTTGCGGCCCGTGACCGGCTGATCGAGGTATTGAAACCAGTGCGTGCCGACGAGCGCCGGATGCGCGGCGCATTGCTCGACGTAGTAACGGTAGGCGACGCCGCGTTCCTCCTGGCTCGCGGCCTGCACGAGTCCCGAAGCCATGCCGCGCTCCGGCGAGCCGATGTGGAATTCACCGATGAGAATCGGCCGCTGCATCAGCGCGTAAAGCCGGTCGAACGTTTTGCGGCTCGGCGCGTAATTGTAAATGTTCACGCTGAACACATCGAAGCCATGCGCGCCTTTCAACACTTCCTCGTTCGGCTCGCCGCCGAAGCGGATGCCGAGATTCAAATGGTTCGTGTCGTACCGGCGGACGGCGGCGTTGATCGTTTCGACAAAACGTTGAAACGCGGCGAGCACAAATTCCTTTCGCCGCGCACGCGTGTCGCCGTCGGCAAGAAATCCTTTGAGCCGCGTTTTGATTTCGCTATCCGGCCCGCTGAGAATTAAATCCGCCAACTGGCCTTCGCGTCCCGGCCACGGCGGTTCGTTGCCGATGAAAAAGCCGAGCATGTAAGGATCGTCGCGAAACGGTTCGAGCTGGCTCGCGGCGGCTTCGTCCACGCGACGCTCGAAGTCCGCCGCGTAAACGTCCGGCATCCCCATGATCGCGCGGCCCGTCTGCCAGCCGCGCATCATCATCGCGTAAGGCACGCGCGGTTCGGCCTGTTCGCGACTGGGCGCGCCCCAGTTGTGCATTGTATTGAAACCCCAAGCCCTCAACCGCTGCGTCGTGAACTCCGCCCACTTGGGCCGCCAATCGTCGCCGAAGCGGCGCTGCAAATTCCAGGTGTAGAATGAGCCGCCGAACGAACGTCCACCGCGTCCTGCGGGTGAGAGATTCGCCGGTGGCAGAGCCGCGAACAAATCTTCCCGGCCCTGAACGCGCGTGCCCGAGGCCGTGCCGACGCCGTTCAAACCAGTGGAATAAAACAAATGTCCGTCCGGGCAAACGAACCACCAGCGCCCGTCAATTTGCTCGACGCGAAAAAAGCCAGTGGCTTTTGCGTGCGTGTCCGCAAATCCACCGTAAGTACAATGATTCGTTGGCGATGAATTCAGCGCGGCAGCTTCGGCGGCCCAGGCTTTCTTGAGGTCGTCGAGCGACTTTGCTTTGCCGGGCCAATCGGCGTGAGTGTATTGGCCTAACTCGTCAACCAGCGGCTTGCCTTCCAGCACCGCGTCGCCGGAATCATTCGTGGAAAGCGAGACGGAACGGACTTCCAGCGTGGGCGAGCCGACGGGATCATTCATCGTGACCGTGAGCGCGCTGACATTTGTCGTCGGACCGTACGCGCTGGAGTGAATGTTGATCCAATACGAATTGCGCGGCTGGTTAAACGTCGCGGCGAGGTCGGCGCCATCACCCGCCGGCTGGCGGTAGTAACGCAGCGGGATGGACGCGCGCACCCATACGCCCGCGAACGGCCCGATGCGTTTCGCATAGCGGCCATTCGAGGTTTGCAGACCGAGATCGAATCGTTGCGAGGACGAGGCCTTGAATTCCAACACGAGGAATTCGTAAGGCGACCAGTCTGACGGCAGGTCAGGGTTCAATTCTTTGAGCGTCCATTTGAACTCGGACGCGCCATTGCTGAACGCGGCTCGCTTCGTTTCCGCGTGAGCGGTGAAGGCCATCGAAACCAGAACGAAGGAAACGAGAACAGGAGACGTAATTCGGTATTTCATAACTCAACGGGCTTTGGCTTTCTCAACCTCCACCGCATAAACCTGCACCAGGCCGTGAATGTTCGCGCGGAAGACGACCCACTTGTTGTCCGGCGTTATGCTCACATTCGGCTCGCCGTCGCCCGCGTAATAATCCTGCTTCGAGAGATTGACCAAACGCTCACGCGTGATCGTGCCGTCTGGTTGCGGGCGAAAAAGATTGATCCATGCGCCGTCTTTCGCGAACGCAACCTGGCCGGGATCGCCGCCATCGCCGGCGAAAAGTCTTCCGTCGCGCGAGACGTTGTAGTGAACCGACCACCAGTCGCGCTCCAGTTTGAAACGCGTCTCCTTGCCGGTTTCGAGATTCACACCCGCGATCCAGAATTCCTGACTGCGCGGCGTTTGCAGATCGAACCAGATCGTCTTGCCGTCGTGACTCCAGAATTCGTGCCCGGCAATTTCCATGTCCATCGAGCGTTTGTGTCTGAGCGTGAGTCCCGAGCCGTCCGTGCGAATCGTCCAGATGCGATCCACCTCGTGCCACGTGCCTTCGTGACAGAAGAGCAGCAGGTTCGGATCAGTCGGCGAGAACTGGAGATGATTCAACCACGCGTATTGAAAACCGTTCGTCGTGGACTCGCCTGTTTTGAGATTTGTGAAGATGAACGCCATGCACCGCGGGCTCGCCAAGCGCCGGGACAGTCTGTCTTCCTTCTGCGCGGCATCGAGTTCCTCGGGCGTCAGGTTTGTGCGGCTTCCGAACA
>SCTL01000710.1 GCA_004297495.1 Verrucomicrobiota bacterium | reverse complement strand
TGTTTCTCCTCGCTCACGATGTCGGCGGTGTCCAGGTTCACGTCGCCCGCTTCCGTGCGGATGCGAAGGCTCGATCCGATCGCTGAAATCTTTCGACCAAGCAGTTCGCGCCCGTCCTTGAGCTTGTAACGGGTCGGGCGATTCCTCATCCGCGGACAGTCAAACGCCGTCCACGACTCGGGGACAATTTTCTTTCCCTCGCAAATCTCGCATTTGACCGTTCCCTTTCCCGCGCAGGTTTTGCACTGCACGCGCGTCGTGCCGTTGCAAGTCGGGCAGGTTTTCATTTCGGCGGCGCCGTTGGCCCACACGTAATAAACTCCCTCGTGATGGCTGCTCACTTGAATCCGGTGACCGCTGACGGTGGTGTCCTGCATGGTTTCGCTCGGGTCAGGACGATTCAGTTCAGGATGCTTTTTCCAAACGCCGGTGCGCAACTTGATGCACGGCGCGGGACAATCCGCCTGGCCATCCTTGCATCCCGCGCCCGGGCATTTCATCTCACCGGTGGCGTTGCACTGGAAGCACGGCTTGGTCTTCTCGACCGGCGAATGGGTCTGGGCGTTCGACGCGGACGCGGCGAAACTTCCCACGGCAATCAGTGCGGCAAGCAATGTGGCGGGGCTGAATTTGGTTTTCATGAATCGGCTCGGGAAGGTTGTGAATTTTTTCAAGCCGTTCTTCAAGCTGAAATTACAGCAACTTGTTTCCGCGATTCTCCGGGCAACTTCCCAGCCGTGGCTTGCTTCCGCCGCGCGACAACTCTACTCTGCGGGCGTTGGTGCGCTTGATTTCCGGGATTTGCTTTTGGATTTTACACTCTAGGCTGGTTCGATGCTCGGCGAAGGAATCATCAAAGGCATGGCAGAGACGGCGAGGAACTTTCTGGGTTCTTACGTCAGCGACGAGCGTTTGACCACGGTGCAGTATCCGGAGGAGCGCATTCCGCAGATCGAAAACGCCCGGCAGTTTCCGTTTCTCGTTTTCGATGGCGACGATCCGATGAAAGGCATGCGCTGCGTCGCGTGCCAGATTTGCGAGAAGGAATGTCCGCCCAAGTGCATCTACATCGTCAAGAGCAAGGACAAGAAACCGGACTACAAGAATCAGCAGCAGTTTTATCCGGCGACGTTCGACATTGATCTCTCGGTCTGCATGAGCTGCGGCATCTGCGCCGAGGTTTGCCCGTTCGAATCCATCAAGATGGACACGGAGTTTGAGCTTTCGACGACGGATCGCTTCGGTGGATTGCTCGTGAACAAACATCAACTCGCGAAGTCGAACGGTCATTATCGCAAGATTCATCCGGGCGACGCCGCCGCGTCCGACGCCGCGCTGGCCGCCGAACTCGCGAAAGCGCAGGCGAAAGCCAAGGCTGACGTCGAGGCCAAAGCCAAAGCCGCTGCCGAAGCAAAAGCGAAAGCTGCTGTGCAACCAACGCCCGCCACCTAAATGTTTTTTTCGCCTCCAGCCGCCACAACAATCCCAAGCGCCGAAAAGCACGGTGAGCGGCGAACGTTTCTCCCTCTCCCCCGGGGAGAGGGCCGGGGTGAGGGCGGGCGACACAGCAAACTTCGAATCGTAAATCGCCGATCGTAAATCCTAAATCCATGGACCAAATCTTCGTCGCTCTCAAACACTGGCTGCTCGGCCAGTTGGCGACGATTTTGCCGGCGTGGTTGTTGCCCGTCGTGTCCGCGCTCATGTCCATCGCGGCGATCATCGGCGTGTTCGCGACGCTCTTTGCGATCATGACGATCCTCGAACGCAAAGGACTCGGGCGAATCCAAAATCGCTACGGCCCGAATCGCGTCGGGCCGTTCGGCTTTCTCCAGCCCGCCGCCGACGGCATCAAGGCCATCATCAAGGAAGACGTCGTGCCGCGTGCGGCGGACAAAGTTGTTCACTTCCTCGCGCCGGTCGTGCTCGTGATTCCCGCGTTGCTTGTCTATTCCGTGCTGCCCATCGGTCGCAACATGGTCGCCATTGATCTTGATGCCGGATTGCTTTTCTTCTTCGCCGTCGGCGCGGCGTCCGAACTCGCCGTGTTCATGGCGGGTTGGTCCAGCCGCAACAAATACGCGCTGCTCGGCGCGATGCGCGCCGTCGCGCAGATGGTCAGCTACGAAATCCCACTCATCCTTTCTACCATCAGCGTCGTGATGATCACCGGCACGCTCTCGCCGGTGAAGATCGTCGAGGCGCAATCCACGCACGCCGGCTTGCTGCCGGATTGGTTTGTGTTCACGCCGTGGGGTTTCGCGGGCTTCATCCTGTTCATGATTTCCGCCAACGCCGAGGCCAACCGCTCGCCGTTCGATCTGCCCGAAGGCGAATCGGAACTCGTCGCCGGTTACTTCACCGAATATTCCGGCTTCAAGTTCGCGCTCTTCTTCCTCGCGGAATATCTCGGCTTGTTCGCCGTGAGCGGACTCGGCATCACGCTCTTTCTCGGCGGCTGGAATTCGCCGTTCGCCGCGCTCGACTTCGTGCCGTCGTGGGCCTGGTTTTTCGCAAAGCTGCTCGGACTGATCGTGCTCTTCATCTGGACGCGCGGCACGCTGCCCCGCCTGCGCGTGGATCAACTCATGAACTTCGCGTGGAAATTCATGATCCCGATGGTGCTCATCAATCTCGTCGCCGCCGCAGCCTGGCATTACGTCGGAGGCGGCTTCGCGCGCTGGTTCGTGAGCGGCGCGATTGTCCTCGGCTCGTATCTGCTGCTCGGGCGCGGATTGTTTCACGGCAAGGGCATCACCAAACGCACCTATCGCTACGCCGAATGATGAAGAAGCTCGCCAACGCATTTGGTTGGGACGCATTCCACTGCGTCCCCAATCTTGTTTTCGCAAATGAATGGGACGCGGTGGAACGCGTCCCTACCGGATTCATCGGATGACTCCCCCGTTCGCCGTCATCGCCGTCTTGACCATCGCCGCCGCCGTGGCTGCGATGACGCTGCGCAATCTGGTCCACAGCGCGCTCGCCATCGCCGTGGCGTTCATCGGCCTCGCCGCGACCTATCTGCAACTCAATGCGCAATTCGTCGGCCTCACGCAAATCCTCGTCTATGTCGGCGCGGTGGCGATCCTCATCGTGTTCGCCATCCTGCTCACGCGCGGCGGCGAAGCGCCGGAGAAATCTGTCTTCTCACTTTCTTGGATTTGGGGCGTGCTCGTCACGCTCGCCGTCTTTGCCACGCTGGTCTGGGCGATCAAACACAGCTTCGTCGTCGAACGGGAAACCTCGGTCACCGCTCCTGAAGCGAATGTTCAACAGATCGGCCAAGCGCTCATGACACGATTTGTTTTGCCGCTCGAAGTCATCGGCCTGCTACTCACCGCCGCACTTGTCGGGGCAGTGATCATCGCGATGAAAGAGGAGTCTGTGAAAGCGAAGATAGAAGATGGAAGATCGAAGATGGACGAACCTGCGAATCCATCCTCCATCCTCCATCCTCCATCTTCGCGGGGAGGACAACGATGACTCCACTCGCCGGCTACCTCATCCTCAGCGCCATGCTCTTCGCCATCGGCCTGGCCGGTGCGCTGACGCGGCGCAACGCCATCATCGTGCTCATCGGCATCGAACTCATGCTCAACGCGGCGAACCTGAACTTCATCGCGTTCTGGCGTTTCAGCGAACACCCGGAGGCACTCACCGGAATCCTGTTCGTGATTTTCTCCATCGGCGTCGCGGCGGCGGAAGCGGCGGTGGGCCTGGCGCTCATCATTTCGATTTACCGGCATTACAAGACCACGAACGTGGATGAGGTGAATTTGTTGAAGGGATGAAACCGAAGCCGCAAATCCCTGATTCAGCGAAGCCTCGATTTGGAGGCGCGAAGCGCCGTCAGATGGTAGCCCACGGCGTGAGCCGTGGGTTTCGTGGCAGAAAATTCCCAAGCCCCGGAGGGGCGGCAGAATGAAGGTCTATGGCTCACACCTACACCAACCTGCTCGTCCACGTGATTTTCAGCACGAAGGATCGCGCGCCGCTACTGGACGTGGAATTAAAACCCCGCCTCTTTCCTTACATGGGCGGCATCGTCCGGGAATTGGATGCAACCGCGCTGTTGATCAACGGCCCGGCCGATCATATCCACGCATTGTTGCTGCTCCCTGCGAAAATCGGGCTCTCCGAAATCATTGGCAAAGTGAAGGCAAATTCAAGCGGTTGGGTTCATCGCGAATGTCCCGGCAAAATGGACTTCGCTTGGCAAACAGGATACGGCGCGTTCAGCGTAAGCCATTCACAGAAGCAGTCCGTTCTGGATTACATCAAGAACCAGGAAGAACATCACCGCGAAATTTCATTCCAGGAAGAGTTTCTCGCATTTCTCAAAAAACACGAAATCAAATACGACGAAAAATATCTCTGGGAATGAACGTGCGATTTCAAATCTGTTCTCTCTCGCCCCTACCGGGGCTGGGTTTGTTCGGTCCGTTTAACCCACGGCTCGCGCCGTGGGCTACCATCGTGCGCCACCCCGTGGCTTTCAAATGATTCCTTGGATCGTCAAAAACCTCTGGCTGATTCCCGCGCTGCCGATGCTGGCGGCGGGATTGAGCGCGCTCGCGCCGC
>SCTL01000709.1 GCA_004297495.1 Verrucomicrobiota bacterium | reverse complement strand
GTTCAAATCGGCGAAGCGGCCAAAATCTAGCAACAGCAACACGCACGGCAGCGTGACGGCCATCGGTTTGCTCATCAGCGCCAGCGCAAACAGAAACAGCGAACAACCGTACCAGACTTTGGACTTTGGACTTTGGACTTTGGACTCAGCCGCAAAGCGCGCGTACGCCTGGAGCGTCAGGAGAAAAAAGAACGCACACAAAACATCCTTGCGCTCGGCCACCCAAGCGACGGATTCCACGTGCAGTGGGTGACAGGCAAAAAGGGCGGCTACCATCGCGCTGCGCCCGGAAGAACCGGAAAGCCGGCAAAGCAGGAGAAACAACAGTCCGGTATTGGCGGCGTGCAGCAGCACATTGGTGAGGTGGTGGCTGACGGGAGACAGGCCAAAAAACTGGCAATCCAGCATGTGGGAAAGCCACGCAAGTGGATGCCAGTTGCCCGCGTGATAACCGAAAGCCCAGACCACACCTTGGCCGGATAAACCCGCCTGCACGTGAGGATTCTCAGTGATGTACTGCTGGTCGTCATAATCCACGAATTCGTGACGAATTGATGGGGAGTAAAGCGCGAACGTGACGAGACCTAGAGCCAGACAAATCAGGCGAATGGACCAGGGCTTCCGCGCTTGTTCTTTCACATGGCCATGATGAAGCGGAGTCGAACCCTCGTTCAATTGCAAACGGAGATTCTGAGACGAAACCAGTGAATTTCGGTCATGGGATTGTCACGAATAATTTGGAATCTTCGCTTGCCTTTGGCGGCCACGGAGATAGTTTTGGTCAAAACCAGAACCGTATGAGTGTAGTCCTTAAATACCTACGGCAGACCTCTTCAGTTTCCCTGCGAAAGGTCAGCCATATCAACAATCCACGACTCAAGGCTTTTACCTTGATCGAGCTTCTTGTGGTCATCGCCATCATCGCCATTTTGGCTGCGATGCTTTTGCCCGCGCTGGCGAAGGCCAAGGCGCGTGCTAAACAAACCAATTGCGTTTCCAACCTGAAGCAGTGGGGGTTGTCGCTGCATCTCTACACGCTGGATAACAACGACGGAATTCCGCGAGATGGCATGGGACATAATGGACTCTATCCTGGTGATGTTTACAATGGTGTTCAGACCGGCGATCCCACCGACATGAACGCCTGGTTTAATTTGCTTCCGACATTCGTCGGTGAGAAGACTCTTAACGATTATAACAGCGTTCCAGGCGGCAACGCGCGTTTGAAACTGCCATTCCCCGGGGGGCTGGGGAAAATGTGGCATTGCCCGAGTGCGTCCATGAACGACGCCGAATTCGCGGTGCTTTCGGGTGGCGGCGCCGGTGGCTTCTTCAGCTATGCATATAACATTGATCTCAAAAAGGACCCGGGTAATCCCGGCAACAACACGCCGTACCCCAAGATGCCTAAGCTGAATGTCATCAAGCACCCGACATCCCAAGTCTTCATGTTCGATGTGGTTTTTAACCCGGTCACGGAAGTCGTCAATGGATCGCCGCAATACAATTCCGTCAATCCGGCCAATCGCTACCGTAGCATCGGTACCCGTCATAACCTCGGCTCCGTGATCAATTTTTGCGATGGCCATGCCGCCTACTTCAAAATCAAAACCGTGACCAACACTGCATCGGGCACCACACCTTCGGGCGAGCCGCTGAATCCGGACATCATCTGGGACGGCACGACGCATCTTTGATTTTTACTCCCGTTGGCAGATGCCGATCAGACCTGAGCAATCCCTCGCGGCTTCGGCGACCATTCACACTCAGTGACGCCGAAACTCAAAACTATGACTCCTCTAACCGTTAGAGCCATCAGCCTCCGGACTGCTGTTTTCACTATTTCAAGTCTTGCGCTTCTAGCTTTGCCCAACCTGCTCCAAGCCGACACGATTGTTTCGCAAAGCTTTGAAAACTTGGGCGATACATGGAACTTCACATCCGCTGGCGGTGCCGCGAGCAGTATCGCCGGTGCGGGCGATGCGCCGCCCAATCAACGCATCCTTTCCGGCGCGCGTTCCTGGCAGGTCACCAATACCACGTCCACGCTCACTTTTGACGCGGTAGATGTCAGCGCCTTTTCCAGCGTCTCGGTGACGGTCAGGGTGTCTTCAATTTCGCTTTCAGCCGCCAATGGCGCGGAGGCGAACGATCAGATCAAGGTCTTTGTTGCCACCAACGGGGGCGCGTTCTCGGCCACCGCCGATATCACCTTGTCGGGCAATAGTAATTCCCGCTGGGGTTATTGGGCCACGAATACGGCGATTACCAACGTCGGAGGTGTGCTGAGTATTGCCTCGCCGGTGTCCGAACTCAGCACGAACAATTACTCGACCCTCGTGGTCAACGTGCCTCCGGGAGTTACCAGCGTGGCTCTCAAGATTACGGCCGTCAATAATGCGGCCAATGAACTCTGGTGTCTGGATGACGTCGTGCTGGCTGGCACGTCCGCCGGACCGAGTGGCCCGTCCATCTTCTCCCATCCCCAAAGCCGGACCAATAATTTCGGCACCACCGCCACTTTCAACGTCAGCGCCTTTGGCTCCGCGCCGCTTGGTTATTTCTGGCGCAAGAACGGCACTCCACTCTCCAACGGTGGCAATGTGTCCGGCGCAGACACGAACTTGCTCACACTTACCGGCGTCTCCGGCGCCGATGCCACCGGCTACGATGTCATCGTTTCCAACTCCATCAACTCCGTCACCAGTTCCGTCGCCACGCTGACCGTGTTGGATCCCGCTATCACCGCCCAGCCGCAAAACCAGTCCGTGCCAATTGGCAGCAACGCGACTTTCAACGTCACCGCCGTCGGTACGGGCTTGAGTTACCAGTGGCGGATGGATGGCACGAACCTTTCCGGCGCGAACGCCACCAGCTATACGCGAACTGCCGTAACCCCGGCTGATCAAGCTGGTTTCCAGGTCGTGGTCACAGGCACTTTCGGCTCAGTGACCAGCGCCGTCGCCTCGCTCACGGTGATCACGCCGCAATTACCGACGTGGAATTTCAACAATACAAACGATTCGGTTTCGGCGCCTGCCCCGGTCAGCGGCAACGGCACCGCTTCGTTGCTCGGCGGCGTCACCGGCAGTTTCGTCGGTGGCAGCACCAACGATCCCAGCAGTGGGATTTCCACCAACAGTGGTTGGTCCAGCACCGGCTATCCCGCTTCCACGGCGAACAACAAATCCGCCGGCTTCAACTTCGCCGTGAACACCTCCGGCTTCTCGAACATCGTCGTCCGCTGGGACCAGCGCCACAGCGGCACCGCCAGCCGCTACACCCGATTCCAGTACACCGTGGACGGCTCCACCTACCTTGATGGCCCCGGTTATTTCAACACCAACACGACCGGCAACGCCACGTACATTGCGCGCACCAATGATCTGAGCGGCATCTCCGCCGTGAACAACAACCCGAACTTTGCCTTTCGCATCGTCGCCGAATTTGAACTTACGGCGACTGGAAGCGGCACAAACTTCTTCGTGTCGACGGACCCCGCCGGCACCTACGGCACGGGCGGAACCATCCGGCTTGATTACGTGGTGGTCGGCAGCAGCAGCGCTGCAAGTTCGCCGCCCCAGTATCTCGGCATTGCACCCTCTGGTGGTAACGTCCAACTCACCTGGACCAATAGCAACTGGACGTTGCAAGCCGCGCCTGACATTACCGGTCCTTACACTAACGTCGCGGGCGCCGCGACGGGATATTCTCCACCCGCAACCGACCCGCAAATGTTCTTCCGCCTCACGAACTCCGTCCCCGGACAGTAAGCGGAGCGAACGAGAGGCATTTTTATGGGGCGGCCTCGGCCGCCCCTTTTATTTTTGTTTTCAGTGCGCCGCCGCGCCGACACAATCGCGCCCAGCCAAATGCACAGCGCCGTGTTTCTGGATCGCGACGGAGTCTTGAACGAGGAGAAGAATTATCTTCATCGCGTCGAGGACTTCGTGCTCCTGCCCGGCGTCCTACCCGCCCTGCAAAAACTTTCCACCGCCGGCTTCGCGTTGTTTATCGTCACCAACCAATCCGGCATCGGTCGCGGCTATTTCACCCTGGCGGACGTGGAGAAACTTCATGCGCACATGCTCGGCGAATTTCAAAAGGCCGGCGTGAGCATCCGCAAAATTTATCTCGCACCCGAAGTGCCGGACCAGCCGAGCCGCGGGCGCAAACCTTCGCCGCAATTTCTGTTCGACGCGCGCGACGAGTTCGGGCTGAATCTCGCCCGCAGTTTCATGATCGGCGACAAGCTGATTGATCTGGAATGCGGCTGGAACGCCGGCGTGCAACAGAGCATCCTCGTCCGCACCGGCTACGGTTCGGGGACGGAAAAAGAAAACGCCGGCAAACTTGCCAACGCCGTCGTCGTGGACGACCTGCCAGCGGCGGCAGCATGGATTTTACGCCAGCCGTGAACCGCAACGAGACGTTCGGCATGGACTTTGGACTTCAGACTTTGGACTCTGGACTTTGATTTATGTGCGGCATCATCGGATATGTCGGGAAGAAAGCGGCCTCGCCCATCCTGCTCGAAGGATTGCGGCGGCTGGAGTATCGCGGCTACGACAGCGCGGGCGTGGCGGTGTTGCAGGATGCCGATCTGGCGATCCGAAAGAAGAAGGGGAAGATTGACGAGGGCCTCGCGCATTTGTTGTTGCAGCGACCGCTCGCGGGCAATGTTGGCATCGGCCACACGCGTTGGGCCACTCACGGACCGCCGTGCGATGAAAACTCCCATCCGCACCTCGATCAATCCGGCAAGATCGCCGTCGTCCACAACGGCGTCATTGAAAACTGCGAGACACTCCGGCAACGCCTAAGCAAAGCCGGGCACAAGTTTGTTTCCGCCACCGACACCGAAGTCCTCGCGCATCTCATCGGCGAACATTACCAGAAGCAGCGCGCCGAAAAATCCGGCGGCGACCTGCTGACCAGCGCCGTTTGCGCCGCGTTGCGCGATGTCATCGGCACGTACGGCATCGCGGTCATTTGCACCGATCAACCCGACACGATGGTCGGCGCGCGGCGCGGTTCACCGCTCATCATCGGCGTCGGCGAGGGGGAGAATTTTCTCACGAGCGACG
>SCTL01000708.1 GCA_004297495.1 Verrucomicrobiota bacterium | reverse complement strand
GCTTGGTTGTGTCTCCTTGCGAAAATTTCCGCGCCACATTCACCGTGCCGGCGATGGCCAACAGTAGCAGCACCAAACCAATGATTCGTTTCATCGCGTTGTCTCGTCGTTGAATGTCAGATTTTCGGCGTTCAATTTCCTCACGGCATCGGCGGGCGCAAGACTAATCCGGGCCGGGCAATGCGCGCAACCAGATGTCTCGCGCCAGCGCGATCTGAGACACCCGGGATTCCCCGGGAGCGACGGGAAAAATCAGGTTTACCGCCCGCTGAACCGTGGTAGAGTTGCCCCGTCACCGAGGGGCTGGAAAGATTCAGGGCAATCCAGCGCTGGCCTTTAAGTTGCTAAATCGTCACGAGTATGTTTTTGGTTCTCGTCCGCCGGATTTCAATCCTCGCCCTCGCGCTGGGTTGCTGGGGCTTCACCGCGCGCGCTGCTTACACCAACGTCTGGCTCATCGGCGTGGATGAAGACCCGTTCGCTTCCGGCTACAACGCCACGGATGAATTTTCACAGGAACAAAATGGGGACACACTCCGCCCCGGCAGAGTCACGCGCCTGCCCGGCGATCCGCTCTACAATGCGGGCAGCAATCCCCCGGCGGACGATGATTTTTATTGTGCCGGGACTTTCCCCATCGGCTTCAACGGACTCACGACGAATCTGCCGGTCACGTTTCAAGAACCGAACTCCGCCTGGGAACGCGCGCTCACCGACAGCGACAAGACCAACCGCGTGCATTTTTTCCTGACGAGCGCGCAGACCAACGCTCTCTCGCGCCTGCGCCTGAGTTTTGAATTGGTGTGGGGCGGCATCTGGACCAACACACCGGGCATCGGCGGCGAGAGCTTCGGCCCGCATGACGTCGTCGCTCGCTTCAAAAACGCTTCCGGTCAGGGAACGCTGCTTTACTCGAACCGTCTCGACCGTGACACGCGGATCATTCTGGATTTTCCCGCGACGAACGTGCTCGCCTCCGGCGGGCCGAACACCACCGAGTTCGTTCGCACCGGCCCGCTCGTGAGCAACGTCAGCTTCTATATCCAGTTCGATTATGCCCAACTCGAAGCCGACACCAACGCGCTTGCCGATGCCGACGGCGATGGTTTGCCGCGGTGGTGGGAGGAGGACAATCATCTCAGCGACTCGAACGCTGCCGATGCGATGAGCGACAAGGATGGCGATGGCCTGACCGCGTTGCAGGAATACAACGGCGGCGTGAACTCGACTGATCCGAACAAAGCGGACACCGATGGCGATGGCCTGAGTGATGGCGAGGAGCGCGCGCTCGGGACGAATCCGCTCAAGCCCGATACCGATGGCGACGGCCTCACGGACTACGAGGAAGTGCGCGGTCTGCCGGCCTCGAATCCGTTGCTCGCCGATTCGGACAGTGATGGCGCATCCGACACGCTCGAACGCCGCGTCGGCACGAATCCGATGAGCGCGACCAACACACCCACGATTTTCCGTGGCGGCATCGGGATTCATTTTGTCTCTCAAGGCGATCTAAACGGGACGCTCGGCACGAATGAAATCACCGGCCTCGTTCCGCAATATCGCTGGAACGATACGCTGCCCATTCGCACCTGGACACGCCCCGCCGGCGGCAAGGCCGACATCCTCACGCCGCTCACGAACCAAATCGTCCGCTGCGACGGCGCCATTCTGACGAACTTCACCTTCAACTGGACCGGCGACGCCAGCGACGCCGGCGACAACACCGGTTCATCCGACCGCAAACTGATGGACGGTTTCATCCGCGCCTACTCGACCACGCCGCTTTCGCTCACGTTGAGCAACATCCCGTTCACGAACTACGATCTCTACGTCATTGTCGGTGGTTCGTATGATGGACAGAAGGGCCGACTCCGCCTCGGTACGAATTCCACGACGGATCGTTACTTCAAAACATTAACCACGGCGCCGCAAAGTTCCTTCGTCGAAATCAAACCCGGCACGAATTTTCAAAACGCGAACTTTGTCGTTTACACGAATCTCACTGCCACGAACGCCACGCTTACGGTTACGAATATGGAAGGCTGGGCCATCGGCATCTGCGCCGTGCAGATCATTGATCGCACCCTCGACGCCGACAGCTCTGGCATTCCCGACTGGTGGGAAATGAAATACGCGCTCGAACCCGGCTCCGCCGCCCTCGCTGCCGCCGACTCCGACGGCGATGGCCTCAGCAACCTGCAGGAATACCAACGCGGCACTGACCCGCACAAAGCCGACACCGATGGCGACGGTTTGACTGACGGCCAGGAAGTCGCGCTCGGCACAAACCCGCTCCTCGCCGACACCGATGGCGACGGCCTCTCAGACTACGCCGAGGTCAACGGCCTGATTCCCTCTAATCCACTCCTCGCCGACTCCGACAGTGACGGCGTGAGCGACATGGACGAAATCAAACTCGGCACCGACCCAAATTACAATCCGACGAACAGCGCCACGTTCGTCGGCTACGTTCCTTTCTTCCGGAGTTCGCCGGCGCGCTGGGAGTGGAATCTCGAAAACGTGCAATTTGTTTGGGATCACGGCGCTGGCGCGCTGGCGCCGAACATCTGGGACGAGGATTACCTGATTGATTTCGCGGTGAAAAATTCATCGGGCAGCGACTGGCGCACGTTCGGCATCGCGCTCCGTTATTATTACGGCGGCCTCACGTATCTTTTCCACTCCGAACCGGGCGGCGGCTTCAGCTATCCCGCACAGCCGACCTGGTCCATTTGGGAATCCGATTACGGCAATCCGCCTGCGGACTTGAAATCCAAACTTGGCTTCAGCGGTTACGGCCCGGCGGATATTTCTTCGCGCCTGAAGTTCCGCCTCTTCGCCCAACGCGGCGCGACGAGCAACTCTTGGGTCGTCACCTTCTCGATCACGAACCAGACCAGCAACACGCTCGTCATTTCCAAGTCTTACACCAACTGCATCGCCGCCGACGCGTCCCTCGACAACGGCTCAGCGACTTGGATGGATTACAACAACGTCCTCGGCCAACCGAGCATGAACGTGCATCAAGGCATTCGATTGTTCATCACGACGAACGCGCTGGAAAATCTGCCCGTGTTCGCCAGCGCGAAAGATTCCGACAATGACGGCATGCCTGACGTTTGGGAAGACCTTTACAGCTTCAACAAAAACTCCGCCGCCGATGCCACGCAAGACGCCGACGGCGACGGATTGAACAATCGCGATGAATTTCTCGCCGGCACCAATCCGCGCGTCGCCGACACGGATGGCGACGGAATTCCCGACGGATTGGAGCGGGCGAATCTCGCCAACCCGCTGCTCGCGTCGAGCAAGCCCGAATTTGCGGGCGTCACTTGGCCGAGCGGACAAGACCTCGATGGCGATGGATTGCCCGACGCGTGGGAAGTCCGCTATCGCGCGTTCGGTCTCGTGTCCGATGGCGACGCGGACGGCGACGGCGCATCCAACGCGCTCGAAGCGAAGTGGGGCACAGACCCGTTTGATCCGAACTCGAAGCCGGCGATTTCGTTGACGAAGCAAACGAACGACGTCCTGGTGTTGTGGCCGTTCATCCTAGGCAAAGACCAGAAACTTTATTCCGGCAGCACGCTCACGAACTGGACGTTGTTCAATGGCGCGCCGTTCCTGAGCGGCTCGCAATCGTGGGTGCGTTTCACCAATCGCGTCGCGCAAACGAACCGTGAATTCTACCGCGTCTTCAGCGACGACAAGGACAGCGACAATGACGGAGTGCCCGACTGGGCGGAATATGTTTTAGGCAGCGATCCGCTGCGCGCCAGCAGCACGCGCACGAATGTTCCGATCATCAACAGCAACGGCGTCGTCACCGGCACGGTCGCGGGCGACTACGCGAGCTTCGTCGAGCAATTTCGCAATCCCACAAACGGCGTGACGCGCGTGCAGGCGGCGCGATTCCTCCAGCAAGCCACGTTCGGGCCGACGTTGCGCGAGATTGATCGCGTGCAGCAACTTGGTTTTGCCGCGTGGATTGACGATCAGATCACGAACCAGCCCGCGACGCTCCACAAAAAATACATTGATCAGATTGAGGCCGACTTCGCCGGCCCGCGCACGGACCTGACCTACTCATTTAACGAGATGGACCAGTACATCAACGGCAACAACTGCACGACGCCGTTCGCGCGCGCGGCCATCGGCGGGGCGGATCAGTTGCGGCAACGCGTGGCGTTTGCGTTGAGCCAGATTTGCGTCACGTCGCGCCGCGATCCGAATCTGGAAAACAAACCGCTGGCGATGTCGGACTTCTACGACATCTTCACGCGCAACGCCTTCAGCAATTATTTTCAAATCCTCCGCGAAGTCTCATTGCACCCCGCAATGGGCCGTTACCTGAGTCACGTCGGCAATCAAAAGGCGCGGCCTGAGATCAATCAGTATCCAGACGAAAACTACGCGCGTGAAGTGATGCAGTTGTTCAGCATCGGCCTGTGGGAAT
>SCTL01000707.1 GCA_004297495.1 Verrucomicrobiota bacterium | reverse complement strand
TGAGCGGAATGTTCCGCGCCCGGCGTTCTGCGCACTAACAACAACCAACAAAAAAATGAAACTAACCGAACTCAAATCCCAACTCGCGGTCGCGCTGGCGGTTTCCGCCGGTCTCGCGTTGTCCGCCTGCTCCAAAAAATCCGAACCGGGGGCTTCCGGCGAACCGGCCAAACGAAAAATCGTCATCGGCTTCATCGGCAAGTCACTTGCCAACGATGTTTTTCAAGCCGCGCAGTCCGGCGCTCAGGCCGCCGCGAAGGAACTCGGCGCGAAATACAACGTGGAGGTCGAAGTGGAAATCCGCACGCCCAACGACGAGGACGCCACGAAGCAGGCGGAAGCCGTCGAGGCGTTGACGCGGCGCGGCGCGGATGGCATCGCGCTCTCCTGCTCGGAGGCGAACACCGTCACGCCGTCCATTGACAAGGCAGTGGGCAAAGGTGTCGCCGTGATGTGCTTTGATTCCGACGCGCCGAACAGCAAACGGTTCGCTTACTACGGCACGGATGACAAATCCTGCGGCGCTCGCGCGATGGAAGAACTTGCCAAGGCGATGGGCGGAAAAGGCACGGTGGCGATCCTGGCCGGAAATCAGAGCGCGCCCAATTTGCAAAGCCGCGTGGCCGGCGCGAAGGAAGCGCTCGCAAAATATCCCGACATGAAGCTCAACGAACCCGGCGTGTTCTATCATGTCGAGACGCCGGAGAAAGCGGCGGAGGCCGTCCTCTCTGCGCAGAACGCGAATCCCGGCATCCAAGGCTGGACGTTCATCGGCGGCTGGCCGCTGTTCACGACCGACGCGCTCAAGTGGCCCGCCGGTTCGATCAAGGTCGCTTCCGTGGACGCGCTGCCCGCGCAGTTGGGTTACTTGCGCGATGGCCACGTGGAAGTTCTGCTCGCGCAGGATTGCTACGGCTGGGGCACGAAGTCGGTTGAAATTCTTCTGGAAAAAATCTTGAAGAACCAGACGCCGCCTGCGGTGCGGGTCGTTGATCCGCTCACGCGCGTTTCCAAAGAAAATGTGGACGAGTATGGCAAACACTGGGAGCAATGGCTGAAGAAGAATTAGTCCATGGCGGAACCGTTCATCCAGTTTCAGTCCATCACTAAGACGTTCGGCGGCGTGACGGCGCTGAACGATGTCACGCTCGGCATCGGGCGCGGCGAATGTCACGGATTGATGGGCGAGAACGGCGCGGGCAAATCCACGCTCGGCAAAGTGCTCGCCGGCATCCATCGCCCGGATGCCGGCGGCATGAGCATCGGCGGCATGCGCCATGAGTTCCATTCGCCGCGCGATGCCATTCGCGCGGGCGTGGCGATGGTGCATCAGGAACTGGCGTTCTGCCCCGACTTGAGCGTGGCGGAAAATCTTTCGCTCGGCCGCTACCCGCGAAAGTTCGGCGTGATGCTCGACCGCGAGGAGATGGCGCGGCGCGCGGAGAAATTGCTCGCGGCCATCGGCGTGCAGCTCGATGTCTGGCAGAACATGAGCGAGCTGTCCACCGCGCAGGAGCAACTGGTGCAGATCGCCGCCGCCGTCGGGACGAACCCGCAAATCCTCGTCTTCGACGAGCCGACCAGTTCGCTGGCGGAGACCGACGCGCAGAATCTTTTCCGGCTGATCGAGGAATTGAAGACGCGCGGCATCACGATGATTTACGTCTCGCACCGGATGCCGGAGCTGTTCCGGATGTGCGACAAGATCAGCGTCCTGCGCGACGGGCAATATGTCGGCACGCTCGCGCGCGGCGAGATGACTCCGGACGCGGTGGTGCGGATGATGATCGGCCGCAGCGTGGCGGAATATTTTCCGCACTACCTCGCCGGCAAGACGGGCGCTACTGTGCTGCGCGTCCGCAACCTCACGTCGCCGGGCCGTTTCGAAAACGTGAGCTTCGAAGTGAAGGCCGGCGAGATCGTCGGTTTCGCCGGACTCGTCGGCGCGGGCCGCAGCGAAGTCGCGAAAGCGATTTTTGGATTGGACCGCCGCGCAACCGGCGACGTTGAACTGGACGGCAAACCGCTGAAGCTGGGTTCAGTCAAGGATTCCATGCGCGCCGGAATCGGATTAGTTCCCGAAGACCGCAAGCGGCAGGGTTGCGTGCTCGTCATGCCCTGTCAGGCGAATATCAGCCTCGCGATCCTCGACCGGCTGCGCCGTTTTGCTCTGTTGAATCGCAGCAAAGAAAAACAGATCGCGACAAAGTATTTTGAACAGCTTCGCGTGAAGGCATCATCGCTGGCAGCCCCGGTGAATTCGTTGAGCGGCGGCAACCAGCAGAAAATTGTCCTCGCCAAGTGGCTCGCGCGCGGCGGCCGCCTGCTCATCGTGGACGAACCCACGCGCGGTGTGGACGTCGGCGCAAAAGCGGCCATTCACGGCCTGATTGACGAGCTGGCGCAGCAGGGCTTCGCGGTGATCCTGATCTCGTCGGAACTCCCGGAAGTGATCAATCTTTCCACGCGCGTGCTCGTCATGCGCGAAGGCCGGCTCGTCGGCGAACTTCCGCGCGCCGACGCGACGCAGGAATCAATTCTCCGCTTGATGGCCGGCGTGGGGAAACACTCTGGAACTAATCGGGAAGACAAATCGGCGGCAGAGAATTTCTTGTAGAGCCCGGCGAAGAAGTCGTTGAGGGAAATCGCGCCGCCGTGCGCAGAATTGATGACAACTCGTCCACCATTGCGTCAGGCAAATGATTCGAAAATGAAAACAAAACGATTCACGCGACTCACAGGTTTGCCGTTTGCTCGAACCTCAACCCAGGCAATGCTGCTCTGGTTGTCTGCCGCCACAATCTGGCTTTCGTCTCCCGTCGCGTTTGCGGCTGACGAAACCTGCGCCAAATGCGGACAGGCCGTCAGCGTCAGCGGCGAGTTCGCGCATGCCAAATACGATGCGTCCCTGGCCCTCGAAGGCGCGGGCGAAAATTCCGCGGCGTTTCACGAGGAGATTTATGGCGAGCGTTTCACCGTTACGATCGCGCATTTGCCCGCCGGCAAATACACCATCTCCATCGGCGTAGCCGAAACCTGGTTCAGCGCTCCGCGACAACGAGTTTTCAACGTGACTTCCGGCGGCACCACGCTGGCGAAGGATTTCGACATCATCGCCACCGCTGGCAGCGCGCGGAAGGTTTGTTACATCACCGGGGTGGTCGAGCATGAGGACGATTCGCTGAAAGGGCCGCTGACCGTTTCCTTTTCAGCGGGCAAGGACAACGCGAAGTTCAACACGTTTGAAGTGAAAAACGCCTTGGGCGCGGCGGTCGTCTCGTTCAGCGCCTCGGAAATTGCGGATGCTTATTCCGCTGCCGCCACGCGCATCCCGGAAATCAGCGAACCGCCGATCTGGCGGAATCCGTCGCAGCCGTTGCCGGTGCGTATCAATGATTTGATCCGCCGCATGTCCCTCGCCGAAAAAGTGGCGCAGTTGCAGAACGGCGCCCCGGCGATTCGCCGGCTGGGATTGCCGGCATTTGACTATTGGAGTGAAGCGCTGCATGGCGTGGCCAGAAATGGCGATGCGACGGTGTTTCCGCAGGCCATCGGCATGGCGGCCACCTGGGATCCGGCGTTACTACAGCAGGAGGCTGGCGTCATCGGCATTGAAGGCCGTGCGAAGTTCAACGATTACGCCGCCACGCACAATGGCGACGCCAAATTGTGCGGCGGGCTAACCTTCTGGTCGCCGAACATCAACATTTTTCGCGATCCGCGCTGGGGCCGCGGCCAGGAAACCTACGGCGAAGACCCGTTCCTGAGCGGCACGCTGGGCGTGGCGTTCATCAAAGGATTGCAGGGCGATGACCCGAATTGCATGTTGGCAATGGGCTGCGCGAAACACTTCGCGGTGCACAGCGGCCCGGAACCGGATCGGCATCGCTTCGATGTCACGCCGACGGAGCGCGATCTGTATGAGACCTACCTGCCGCAGTTCGAGATGGCGGTGCGCGAAGGGCATGTTGGAGGAGTGATGGGCGCTTACAACGCTGTTGACGGCGTGCCCGCGTGCGCCAGTTCCTTTCTGCTGACCGACCTGCTGCGCAAGCAATGGGGATTTGACGGCTATGTCGTTTCCGATTGCGGCGCCATCTACGACATCTGGGGCCGGGATCGACATCAATTTGTAAAGACATCGGAAGAGGCTGCCGCCGCCGCAGTGAAAGCCGGCTGCAATCTGTGCTGCGGCGGTGATTACAACGCGCTGGTGCGTTCGGTGCAAAAGGGATTGGTCACGGAAAAAGAAATTGACCGGGCGGTTTATTACACGTTGTGGACGCGCTTCCGGCTCGGCTTGTTTGATCCGCCGGAGAAAAATCCGTTTTCAAAAATCGGAATTGAACAGAACGACACGCCAGAACACGAAGCGCTGGCGCTGAAAGTTGCCGAAGAATCCATCGTGCTGTTGAAGAACGACGGCGTCCTGCCGGTGAACCGTTCCGAGATCAAGCGCATCGCAGTGATCGGCCCGAATGCCGATGTGGATTGGATGCT
The DNA here is from genome assembly GCA_004297495.1 of Verrucomicrobiota bacterium. Lineage (GTDB taxonomy): Bacteria > Verrucomicrobiota > Verrucomicrobiia > Limisphaerales > JADLHS01 > SCTL01. Next base: position 513 of record SCTL01000707.1, on the reverse strand, counting down.
CGAAGGCAACTACAGCGGGCACGCTTCCCGACCGGTGACGATATTGAACGGCATCAAGCAACTGGCCGGGCCGAACATCGCAGTGACTTTTGCGACGGGCTGTCCGTGGGCGCTGCGCGCGGACGGATCGAACAAACCCAGGCAAAACGAAATTGACGACGCCGTGGCCAAGGCCAAAGCCGCCGACGTGGTGATTTTCGTGGGCGGCATCACGGCGAGGCTCGAAGGCGAGGAAATGCGCGCCGATTTTGACGGCTTTTCAGGCGGCGACCGGACGACGATTGAGCTGCCGTCGGTGCAGACGGATTTGCTCAAGGCGCTGGCGGGCACGGGCAGGCCGGTGATTCTGGTGAATTGCAGCGGCAGTCCGATGGCGCTGCCGTGGGAGGCCGAACAACTGCCTGCGATTTTGCAGGCGTGGTATCCGGGCGAACAAGGCGGACGCGCCATCGGACTGCCGCTGCAATTCACCAGAATCACCGGCCTGCCCGTGCCCGCCAGCGCCTTGAGCAA
>SCTL01000706.1 GCA_004297495.1 Verrucomicrobiota bacterium | reverse complement strand
ATTGCGAGAGCACACCGAAGGGTTTGTGGAAGGCGATCACCATTTCAGACTGGGAGCAGCGGGCGTTACATTTTTCGGCCGCGCGTCGGGCGGTTTATTTTTTTAGGCGGAAGAACTGCCTTTGCGCGGACGCGGGGAGAACGACGCTTAATTGGCCGCCGTTGGTCGCACGGGTTTGGCTTACGTCAGACCAGAAGATGGGAACGGCGAGATTGGTCGCGGATTGCAACTGGTAATCGGCGAACTGCGTTGGCCAGGCGAGCGTGACGTTCGTCCCGGTTTTGGTCAGAGCGAGGTTGACCACGGCGGGGGCCGTGATCAATTCGGTGATTTGTGTGGCCCAGACGGTGTCGAACGTGGGATCGGGCAGGGCGAACATCTGGATGGTCCAGAAGTGATTCGGGTTGGTCGGATCAACGGTCGTGGCGCTGTAATCGCCCCATCGGCTGGTGTCGTTCAGCCCAAGCTGCTCGTAGAAATCGTGGTAACTGACGGTGCTCGCCTGCAACAAGACGCGGCTTCCAAAGGTCGTCGTGTTGTTGGCGGTCTGGCCGGCGACGGCGTAGCAACTGATGTAGGTGCTGAGTCCCGACGCGTTGAAGCAGATCATCACCACCCCGTTTGAATTCGCGGCGATCGAGGGATAGAAGAAATCGAGATCGGGATCGCTGATCGTGCCGGATTCGAGCAACGAGTTGTCCGAGGCGCGGATGCGGTACCAGCGGATGGCGACGCGGCCGTTCACTTCGGTGCAGTGCACGGCGTGGATGAGTCCGTTGACGCAGGAGACGCGACCGCTGAACCGCGCTTCGTTTCCTACCAGCGTATCGCTGCCGTCCGGCTGGATGGGATGAAAGGCCGGCGCGGGCAGGTACGGGCTGTCGGGGACGACCCATGGCGCAGTCGGTATGAACGTGGACGCGGTGAGCGTGGCGGGAGTGCCGCCCGCGTTGAGCACGGCGAAGCTGACAATGTTCGAGTGTGGGTCGCTGTCATTCCCGTAATCGGACGTGGCGATGAGTTTCCCGCTGCTGGAACCATCCCAGCAATTCACCGGCTGCAGGACCTGGCCGCGCAGCGAGTAATCCATGACTCCGAACCAGGTGCGGTTGGCGATCGTGGGCGTGGCGGCGAGCAAATCGGCTTTCGGGATGGAGACCAGGCCCGAACCGAGCGGGTTTGATTCGCCATGATACATCTCCGCGGAAAGATAGACGCCGTTGCTGTCCACGCCGAGCGTGGGAAAATCTGCAAACGCGCCGGTGTCTGGATCGGCTTCAAACAGAAAGCCCTTCCAAGTGCCGCGCGGGTCGGCGGTGGCTGAGACCGCCAGGAGGAAGTCATTTGCCTCGAGGGTCGGATCCGTCGCGTTGGCGTCGAAGTCCACCATGGAAGCGAACCAGCGTTGCGAGGCCGGATCGAAAACGATCCGCGGATCGGCCACGCCGTCGGTGGCGGAAAGATTCAAGCCGGCATTGGACCAGAACTTGAGATCGGAAATGCGTTTCAGGCTCTGCCCGTTTGTTTTGTTGTAAACGGCGAACGAGCCGTTGATGAACTCGGCAAAATGTTGCGAGCCGATTGCGCCGTTGCTGTCGGCGGGAGTTCCGCTGGTGTCCGTGCCGAAGGTGCTGCTCGTGAAATTCTGGCCGAGCGTCACACTCACCTGTCCCCGCGCCGGCTGGAGGGACGGACTGAAGGCAATCAACGACACGATTAGACCGGCGAGACTGGCGAGCGAGACGAATTTCACTGGGCGGACACTACTTTAGACTGCGCCCAAAGACAAGCCGGCCGCATCTCCGCTTTCAGTTTTCCGTTCGCAATTTATCCCCAACGCATCTTCAACCTCCATCTTCCGCCCTCGATCCTCGCCGAACCGCCCTTCAAGTTTGCGGTGCCAGAGAAATCACGGCGGATCATTTGGATCCGTAACAGGCGTTGCTGCCGGGTTGGTACAAGGACAAGTGGGGCACACCTGCACTCCCGGCTGTTGACACGTCGTGTATTGTTGCAACGACAACTGAGAGGTGACCTGGGCTATAAAATACACCCCATACTCGTTATGAAAATCCAGTTTGTCAGAGACGTCTAGCATAACCGTCAGGACGCCCGCGCTCATCGCTGTCGCCAGGGCATAC
>SCTL01000705.1 GCA_004297495.1 Verrucomicrobiota bacterium | reverse complement strand
TCATCAACGAGAAACTGCTCACCGACATGATGCTGGCCGAGCGTTCATTGCTCTACGTCGGCGGTGCGGGTTCGTGCATGGGTTGCGGCGAAGGCACGGCGTTGCGCATGATGCTCGCGGCGACGGGTTTTGTTTACGGCAAGGAGAACATCGGCATCGTCAACTCGACCGGCTGCTCGACGGTTTATGCCTCCACGTATCCTTACAATCCGTATCTCGTGCCGTGGACGAATTCACTCTTCGAGAATGCGCCCGCCGACGCCATGGGCATCCGCGCGCGTTGGGACCAGATGGGCTGGCACGACAAACAACTCTGGGTCATCGGCGGCGACGGCGCGATGCTCGACATCGGTTTCCAAAGCCTGAGCCGCATGTTGGCCAGCGGCATGAACATCAAGGTGCTCGTGCTTGACACGCAGGTTTATTCCAACACCGGCGGGCAGTCCTCGACCGCGAGTTACATGGGCCAGAACACGAAGTTCAGCGTTCACGGCACGAAGATTCCCGGCAAGATCGAGCGCCGCAAGGAACTCGCGAATATTTGCATGATGCACCCGAACACGTTCGTGGCGCAGACCAGTTGCGCGATGTCGAATCACTTCTACAAATCCATCATCGCCGCGAACGAATACGACGGCCCGGCGGTGGTGAGCGTCTATACGACGTGCCAGCCCGAACACGGCGTGGGCGACAACATGGCGATGCAACAAAGCAAACTCGCCGTGGACACGCGCACCTTCCCGGTGTTGATCTACGACCCGCGCAAAGGCGACAAGATCGCCCAACGCCTCAGCCTCCAGGGCAATCCGTCCGAGAAAACGGATTTCTTCATCGAACCCAAGACGAACGAAGTCTATGACTTCATCCGCTTCGCCCGCACCGAAGGCCGCTTCGCGAAACACTTCGACAAGGACGGCAACCCGAGCGAGACGCTGATCAAAGCCAAGCAGGAACGCCTCGACAACTGGCGCACGTTGCAGGAGTTGGCGGGGATAATTTAATAAAATTTATTTCAAGCGGTGAAAGCACCGCTTAGACCGGGTTGAGATTTCGGCTGGGCCGCATGGATCATGCGGCCAAGTTTTTCTGTGTCGGCACACCTTGAATTCCGCCATTCTCACGGAAGTGATGGCTGGAATCTTATTCAATCCGCGTTATGTGGCTCTCGACACCGGCACCATTGATCAGATGTGCAAGGGCGCTAGTGCAGACGCGAAACAACTGTTTTCCATATTGCGGAGCGGTGACTGGATACCCTTTCTCACTTACCATCATCTTGAAGAATTGGCCTGCCATGAGAACGATGATGTCTTTGAACGGCGCTGTGATTTCATCTGTACCCTGCCTCAGGTCGCTTGTATGGAGCGAGCCGGGCGGCCAGCTAGTGTCGGGAGCATTATTGATCTGCGGGAGTATGAAATTGAATTTCTTTTGGCGAATCCAAATGCAACGCATCACGAGATCATTGAATCAGTTCGACCGAAAGTCCGGAGCGGTTTCTATTCTGGCTCACAATTGCTGAATGAAAATCGTCAGTGGCTGGAATTCTTTCGAACAACGAACCTTGCTGAGATTAGGAGACGCACCAAGGCTGAAACTGCCAATCTTGCCCACTTTCCCATCTCAGATATGAAAGAAGCAGTTCCTCGCAAGGGCGAAGCGTGGAATGCATGTTCCCCACAAGAGGCCATTGCAAATTGGAAGAGGAAAGCTACTTGGTTAAAGCGACAGGTGGACGAACACGGTGATTCTCGGCACATGAATTCGCAGGAACTGGTGCGGAACTTTATGTCTGATGTCCTTGACGGTGCACTCAAAAGTTTAGCAGGGGGAGGGGATGTTTTTGAAAACTACCTGGAGGAAGCTCAGGTTGATCGGAATCGACTACCCACGAATGCAAGAATCGAGGACGTTATTTATGAGAATGTCTTCGTCATGAACATGGGCACTCATGCTAGAAATCTGCTAAAGAACAAGGGTGAGATGCTGAAACTTATCCGCAAAGAAGCTTTGCCATCATGGCTTATTTGGCAGGAGCTGGATCGTCATATTCGTCAATTGCCGAACGCAGAGGCAGGGAATCTCGGGGATAAAGACATTGCCAGCTTTGGGCCATATCTCGATGTGCTAAACACAGACAAGCGCATTGCAGAAATGTTGAAGCAAGCAGGCAGAAAAGATCAATTGTTGCTGAGTGTCTATCAGCGTGTACCAGAGCGTCGTGGCCTGAAGGGACTAATCGAAACGTTGAGGAACAACTGAGCTTCGCCCGAGCTTCAATTTGTGTGCAACGTCCGCCCTTCATCGCCGCTCGATAGGCGGAGTGTTCGCGCTCCATGACACATCACCGACCAATGTTCCATTGAATCCGTGTCCGCTGAGATCCGCTGTCGTCGTTCCCATGCCTTCCTCGAAGCGCCAGTAACCTTGCAAGCCCGGTTCGCTGCCGGTTAGGGGCTTGTAAAGATTGGATGCGATCTGCGGCTGGCTGCGCGCGGTTTTCCAAATCCGGACTTCCGTGATGCTGCCGTCGAGATCGTCGGGGTCGAGTCCATCCGCGCCGAAGCACAACCGGTGATTGGCGTCGTAGAGCATCGGATTCCCGGGCGGAAAAACGTTCGCCTCCGTCGGCGCGCCGTTGATGTAGATGCAGTAGGTGGTCGGCGTCACGACGTAAGCAATGTGATACCACGTGTCTCGCTGATAGAGGAACGGAGCGTTCGCCATCTTGGCGAGCCAGTGCGAGCCGTCGCCGATGTCGCCGTGAAACCGTTTCCCTTGTCGGAACTTGATCACGAAGCTGAAGTCGTTCGGCGCGCGCGAACTCAGGATCGTTCCGACCTGCTTGGGTTTGCGATTCAGCGCCCAACATTCCACGGTGAACGTGCCGGTCAACGAGCCCGTCGTCGCGATGGCGACGTGACTGTGGCCGCGATTGAAACTGAGCGCGTGAGCCGTGGTCTGCGAGGACGCGTTGGTTGATGCGATTGCCGGGTTGGTCGGCGGAGAAGCGGCGGCGGTTTTGCCGCGACCTTTCTGCAAAACTAAAAGTGTCGCCGTTGTAATCAGAGCGAATGCGATAACGCTCAACAGTGTCCAGAGCACGACGCGCTTGCGGGTCGGTGGCGGAGTTTGGTCTGGTGAAACATCCGCTGCAACTTCCGGTTCAGCCGGTGCGGCCAGTTCGGGCGTGAGGCTTGCCTGAAAGAAACCGGCTTTCACCAATTCGTACGCGCCGTTGATTTCCTTGAGCTTTTCCTGCGCGATCAGCCGCAACCGTTCGTCATGGCCGAAGCGGTCGGGATGCCAGACGTTCACCAGATCGCGATACGCCTGTTTGGCTTCTGCGGGGGACGCCCCATCTTTAAGCCCCAACACCAGATAACTTTTTGAGAGGTCGTCCATCGCGGTGTGGAGTATTGCGTCCGCCGCGTGACGATTCAATCTGTTCCTCCGGCGAACTGCGAAGAACGGGCCGTGCCCCAAACGTCAGCGGTTCACAATCCAGCCAAGCCCGCGAAGTTGCGCATCAGATTTTTCCCGCGTCGTCGATCATTTTGAAATAGCCGACGTAGAAGCTGATCACTTTCCAGGCGATGCCCAGCATGATGATCAGGTAGATGATCTTCGGCATCCATTGTGCAAAGGCGCGCAGTTTGCGCGTGCCTTCCTCGGTGTAGTATTTGTGCAATCGCTTGAGCGTCTCGTCGAGTTTGCCGGAGAGTTCTGCGGAGGCG
>SCTL01000061.1 GCA_004297495.1 Verrucomicrobiota bacterium | reverse complement strand
ACCACCCGGGCAATAAAAAACCCGCCGGTAAATGCTGTTCGTTCCCGCGCGAGGTCCGATGTTGTCCGCCATCGTTCTCGGCAAATCCCAAGGATCATTCCCCAACGGTTCGGCGCCGGGCGGCAGAATACTTCGTGGCAGGTTATCGTTGTTATCGTCCGCGTACATGCGCAATGCCAAACCGATCTGTTTGAGATTGTTTGTGCAACTGACGCGCTTGGCCCGTTCCTTGGCATTCGCCAACGCTGGCAACAGCATCGCCGCGAGAATCGCGATGATGGCAATCACCACCAGAAGTTCAATCAAGGTGAAGGCGCGCCGCTTTGAGAGGCTGTTGTTTGGCGATGCGCTAAGGACATTCCGCTGCGCGTGATTCTTGTTTTGTACATTGTGCATGATCGGTCAACAGATTCGCCGGGACTGATTTGTCTCCAAAGCATCTCGCTTTGAAATGAATCGAGCATCCCTCTTTCGAGGGAAGAGAATTCTCTCGACTTCGTTGGGTGGGAGCGCCAAATACACTTATCTGCATGACGCTGCGTTCGCTTCAATCGGCTGTACTGGCCGCCCTGATATTTTCCGCCGTTGCTCCGATCGGGGCAGTGGCGGCGGATGAGGCCTTGACGAATGCGGCGGATGTCCTCTCGTTGAGCGCCGAACAGGCCAGACGCAGAATTCCGGTACAGGTTTCCGGCGTGGTGACCGTGGCTGAGACCGACCCAAAGTGGAAGGGAAAGTTCTTCATTCAGGACGCGACTGGGGGAGTGTTCATCAACAACACGAACAGCCAACAGCCAACGGTGGGTGACGTCGTTCAAGTGTGGGGTGAGAGCCACGCGGGAAGTTACGCACCGGACATCACCCAGCCGGCTTGGAAAAAGCTGGGAACCGCGCCGCTGCCGCCGGCCAAACCGGTTTCCGCCGAGCGGCTCATGTCCGGCGCGGAGGACGGCCAGCGCGTGGAAGTGTCGGGTGTCGTTCGTTCCGCTCAAAAAGGGAAAACCAAACTCATGTTGGAACTCGCGTCCGGCGGATACCGCTTCCGCGCATTCGTCCCCAGCTCTCTGAACCTTGACCCCGACACTTTGATCGGCGCGACGGTTCGCGTTCGGGGAACCGACGCCGCATCGTTCAACGCGCCACTCAGACATATTCTCACAGTGGCGATGTATGTTCCGTTGGAATCGGACTTCATTGTGGATCAGGCCGCCGATACGGCCATTCGCCGCGGGCCATTTACACCGCTGGATGGCATTGCTCAATATCGCAAACACGGCGAGTCCGGCAGTTGCATCCGTGTGAAAGGCGTCGTCACGTTTCAGCGGCCCGGCGAAGATATTTTTCTGCACGACGCGACCGGCGGTCTTCAGGTGAAAACCACCGAGACAAATCGTTTCGCGCCCGGCGAGGTGATCGAGGCCGTCGGGTTTCCGGACGTGGAACGTTTTCTGCCGTGCTTGCAGGATGCAACGTTGATTCGCACTGCGGACTCGCGCGAAACCGTTTCTCCCGAGCAAACGCACCTTGATGAATTGTTGACCGGCTTGCACCACGCCGACCCGATCACCCTCCGGGGCAAATTGCTTGACCGCTCTTACCGCAAGGCCGGATTGCCGGCGAATAAACCTGCCGAACTAAGAAGCATTCTCGTCTTGCAGAACAGCAACCTGGTTTTCTCCGCTGAAGTCGCACCGGGTGATGGATTTGCCAGACTCGAGGACATCCCGATCGGAAGCACCCTTGAGGTTTCCGGCATCTGCCTGCTGCAACTCGGCGAGGAAGGCCAGGCGGAAGCTTTTCAAATGCTTGTCCCCGGCGCCAATCACATCACGATCGTGCAAAAGCCGGATTGGTGGACGCCCAAACGACTGCTAACCGGGCTGGCGGTGGTGTTGACGATTCTTTTGGTGGCGATGATCTGGAGCGTCATGATCCTCCGAAAAAATTCCGCGTTGCGGGCGTCCATTGCGGAGAAAGTGATAGCGCAGCAGGAATTGCAGAAGGCGCATGATCTGTTGGAGTGGCGCGTCGAGGAAAGAACCAAGCAACTGAAATTCGAGATGACCGCTCGCAAGGAAGCGGAGGTTCAATTCAAAGCGACGTTGAAAGAGCGCACGCGACTCGCGCAGGAACTTCACGACACGCTCGAGCAAAGTCTGACCGGCATCGGACTTCAGTTGGATACGGC
>SCTL01000704.1 GCA_004297495.1 Verrucomicrobiota bacterium | reverse complement strand
CACGGCTCCAGCTTCGCAATCGCCGCCATGATTTCATCGGCGACTTCCTGATAAATTTCTTTGAGCCGTGCTTTCGTGCAAGTTTTTGCCTCGGCGCGCAGCACCTCAAACTTCATCGGGACGCCATACTTCACCGCCACGCGATGCGGCAAGGGAATCTTCATATGGCGACCATACGCTTCGTAAGTTCCGAACACGCGCACCGGCACGACCAGCGCATCGGACTTGATCACGGTCAATCCAATGCCCGATCTAGCAGGCTGGAGCTTTCCATCCTTGGAGCGCGTTCCTTCCGGAAACAAAATGATCGCGCCACCGGCGAGCAGACGATCGAGAATCGCTCTCAATCCCGCCGCACCTGCGCCATCGCGATCCACCGGAACGGAATTCCACGAACGCAGCAGCCAACCGATGCCCGGATAACGAAAGAGCGTGTCGCGCGCAAGATAGTTGATGTCGCGATGCAAAGCTGAACCTACTAGCGGTGGATCGAGAAAGCTCAGGTGATTGGAAGCGAGAATCACCGGCCCCGTGAGTGGCACGCGCTCGGCATTGAAAACCCGCCAGCGAAAAACGAACCGATACATCAACCGGAACAGCGACCAGCCGACGAAGTAGGAAGGGTTCATGCCTGCGGAAAAGTTCCAAGCACCAACATCCAAGCACCAGAGAAGCTCCAAACATCAATCACCAACCGACAGTCTTGGAGCTTGGAGCTTGAAGTTTCTCTGGAGCTTGGAGTTTGGAATTTGGAGCTTTGTTTTTCCATGCTCACTTCGCCGCCACCAGTTCCACCTTCGCACCCTTCGCCTGCATGTCCGCGATAATGATGTCGCACGTCGCCGGAATCGTCATGCCCGAGTTGTTGATCACCTTCGCACCGAGCGCGATCATCAACGGCGCGGCGGCGCGCTGGCTGTCGCGCTGGTCGCGCGCGGCGAGATTTTCGTGAATGCCCTCGGCGGCGCGGCGCTTCGTGCGTTCCTCCAGATGCGCGTCGAGGTAATATTTGAAATCCGTCTCGGGAAAAACATTCGTGCCGATGTCGCGACCTTCCATCACGAGGTCGCCAAACTGGATGCACTCGCGCTGTTTCTTCTTCATCCAATCGCGCACCTTCGGCACGGCGGCGATGAGCGATGTGGCGGAGCTGACCTCCGGTGTGCGCAACTCGCGCGCGGGATTGACGCCATCCACCAGCAGGTTCACCTGCTTGTCCACGCATTCGAGCGTCGTCTTCCATTTCCGACAGGCGGTCGCCGCGGCCTTTTCGTTGGCGGGATCAATCTTGTGCCTGAGACAATACCAGCCCAGCGTGCGATACATTGCGCCGGTGTCCACATAGACGAAGCCCAGCAACTTCGCCAGATGCTTCGAGGTCGTGCTCTTGCCGCTGGCGCTCGTGCCGTCCACTGCGATGACAATAGGGTGTTTCAAAATCAATTACCGTAGCTGCGTCTCGGCAGAGCGCAGCAAACTACCATTCAATTAGCGGCGCTCTGCCGAGACGCCGCTACAACTCAATCCGCAAACAACTCATCCATGCCCAACTTCCGTCCTGTCCGCCCGTCCAGAATCGTCGCGCCCAGACCGCCCGGCGGTGGCGCGGCGAGTTTCTGAAAAAAGTTCGGGAAAGTCTTCTTCACACAGGCAGGATTCTTGAGTTTTATCCCGGGCACTTTCAATCCTAGAATCGCGAAACACATCGCCATGCGATGGTCGTTGTAGGTTTCGATCTCCGCGCCGTGAAGTTTTGAGGGATGAACCGTGAGCGTGTCGCCTTCCTCCACGACTTTCGCGCCACACTTGGTCAACTCGGTCCGAAGCGCAACGACGCGCTCGCATTCCTGGACGCGAAGTCGTCCCAAGTCGGTAAAGCGGATTGAATAATCCAGCAATGGTGATAGCACGATCCCAGTCATGATGCTGTCGCCAAGATGATGCTCTCTGGAGATTTCGGTTTGCTTAGACAAGAAAGGATAAACAAAACGAGAATCTACCTGCCATGTCGTGCCTCTCCAGTTCTTCACATATTCCCGAAATCCCTGTTCCTCCGGAAAGGGAATCGGTAGAGCGTTGAAATAGCTGGCGCTCGAAGCATCGACATCAATCCTATATTCGGAGTGGTACTTGGTCCGAGTTGCAAAATCTTCTATCAACTTCGTTGTCAAAGTGACATAGGGCGACTCATCAACATTCTCGCCGATAATCTTTACATCCCATCCGCCATGCTTCGCCGACAAAATCAGCGCCGAGGCAAACTGCGAACTCTCCTCGATACTCACCGTAGCAGCCGACGTCAGTCGGCTCTGACTAATTTCCGCGCTCGAAGTTTGAGCCGACTCACGTCGGCTGCTACCAAAGATTGTCGCCGGCAACTTGTCATTCGCCGACTCCACGCGATAGCCCAGCTCACGCAGCACCTTGAACAACGCCGCTTGCGGACGCTCGTGCATTCGCGGCACGCCGGAGAGGCGATAAACTCCGTTGCCCAGACAAACCATCGCCGCCAGAAACCTCGCCGCCGTGCCCGCGTTGCCGACAAACAGTTCCAACGGTTTCTCCGCCGTGCCCGTGTTGGGAATCTTTCCGCCAAGTCCTTTGACCGTGATGCGCCGGTTGCAAAACTCGTCCGGATCGTTTTCCACCTTGATCTCGAAGCCGAGTCTCACGAGCGCCTCGGTCATCACCTGCGTGTCTTCGCTCCAGAGCGCGCCTTCGAGCGTGACCACGTCATCCGCCAACGCCGCGAGGATGAGAGCGCGGTTCGTGATGCTCTTCGAGCCGGGCACAGTGATCTCCGCGCGCACGGGCTTGTCCAGCGGGACGATTTCGATGAGATCGGGCAAAGACATTTTAACCACGGATGAACACGGATGAACACGGATGGGAAAAAGAACTGACACGAATTTCACGAATCTTCACGAATTCAATTCGCGTGAATTCGTGAACTTCGTGTCTCCGATATCCGTGTCTATCCGTGTTCATCCGTGGTTGAAATTATTCCGGCGAGGGTGAGACGCAACCCGCCCGCCATTTGTCACGACGCGATTTTGCCGTCTCAAAAAATTTCTGAATCTGGCCCGCATTCTTCCGCTTCTTCCGCAACAAGGCTTGAACTCCCTGCAACTCGCGGACGAACTCATCCAGCGCCACGCGCAGCTCGGCGCGGTTGGCCAACACAATGTCCCGCCACATCTCCGGCGAACCGGAGGCAATGCGCGTGGTGTCGCGAAAACCGTTCGCGCACAGCGCGGCCAGGGCTTCGGGAGCTTTGGGATCAAGCACACTGGCCGCCAGCGTGGCCGCGACGACATGCGGTAGATGACTGGAGCGGCTGACGAGCGCATCGTGCGTCTCCGGCGTGAGCTTGAGCAATCGGCAGCCGACCGCTTTCCAGAATTGTTCCACCTTGCGCGCCGCAGTCTTGTTCGTGCGGCGAGTCGGTGTGACGACGCACACCGCGCACTCGAACAAATCTTCTCGCGCGGCGCTGACGCCGGTTTTCTCCGCGCCGGCCATGGGATGACTGCCGACGAAATGCGCGCCGGCTTTAGCAACCAAGGATTCCAAGTCCTTTACCACGCTCGCCTTCACGCTGCCGACGTCGGTGACGATTGCGCCGCGCTTCAAAGACGGGAGCATTTGATTCACGAGCGGCTTCATCTGCGCCAGTGGCGTGCAAAGAATTACCAAGTCCGCGTCCCAAACCGCCGCCAACAAATCCGTGGTGGCGAAATCAACTGCACCCGCGCGCTCACATTCCTTCAAGCTGGCCGTGCGACGAACGAAGCCCGCCACTTGCGAGGCGAGTTTGCGCCGCTTGATGGCGAGTCCCAACGAACCGCCGAGCAAGCCGACACCGACAATGGTTATCTTCTTCCAACGCACGGCGCGGAGGATAGAGGATGGAGGATGGAGGATGGAAGATTGTTTTCGGCGGCTGCCGACGGTGATGGGAGCGCGGACGCCTCGTCCGCGTGAACCGTAGATGCAAAACTCGCGGACGAGGCGTCCGCGCTCCTAGCAACTGCGCCGGATCATTCAACGATGCTTCGCCACGAGATAATCCCGGAACTTCCCGTAGTCCGCGCTCATGCGGTCGAAATCTTCCGGCTGCTGAATCGCGGCGGTCATCGCGGCCGGCACGTCCGGCGACCAGCCCATGTTCTTCTCGATCTCCTCAGGGAATTTCGCGGGGTTCGCGGTTTCGAGAATCGCGGCGGGCAGACCATTGAGCGGTTCGCGCGCCTGCCAGTCGAGAAAGCCGCGCCAGGCGACGGCGCCGTGCGGTTCGAGCAGCAATTCATATTTGGCCCAAACTTCACAAATGGTTTCACGCGTGCGTGCGTCGGAAACGGAACTGGAAAAAATATCGCGCCGCATCGCGTCGAGATCGGGTTGACGATGAATCCTGCCGGTTTCATCCATCTGCCCGCCATAGAACGCCACGAGCCGCGCGAGATTGCTCGGGTGGCCGACGTTCATCGCGTTGGAGAGCGAGTTGCGCGACGGGGAAATTTTTTCGTAAACGCCAGTCGAGAGAAAACGCGGGAAGGCGTCATTGTCGTTCACCGGCGCGACAATTTTCCGCACCGGCAAACCCATCGCCCGCGCGACGACCGAGCCCATCATGTCGCCGAAGTTTCCGCTCGGGATGGAAAACACGATCGGCTCGCCGGGTTTGGCCAGGCGCGACGCAGCGTAAAAATAATAAACGCTCTGTGGCAGCAATCGCCCGATGTTGATCGAGTTCGCCGAGGAAAGCGGAATGTGTTTCAGCGCGGGATCGGCGAAGGCTTGCTTTACCATCGCCTGGCAGTCGTCGAACTTGCCGTCAATCGCCACGGTGCGGATGTTGTCCTTGAGCACCGTCATCAACTTGCGCTGGCTGACGCTGACTTCGTCGAACGGAAACAACACGATGACGCGGACGCCGGGAATTTTATGAAACGCGTGCGCGACCGCCGAGCCGGTGTCGCCGCTGGTCGCGGTGAGAATCGTGAGTTGTTTTCCGTCTTCCTTGAGAAATCTTCCCATCAGCCGCGCCATCATCTGCGCGGCGAAATCCTTGAACGAAGCCGTCGGGCCTTGATCGAGCCGCATCACATGGACTCGGTCATAAACTTTTTCCAGCGGCACATCGAACGTGTAAGCGTCGCGACACATGGCGGCGAGCGCCTCGGCGGAAATGATGCCGTCGGTGTAACGCGACAAAACGCGGCAGGCGATCTCGTGATAAGGCAGTTGGGCGAACGCGGCGATTTCCTCCGGCGCGAGCTGCGGAAACTTTTCCGGAAAATAAAGCCCGCGATCCGGCGCAAGTCCGGCGAGGAAGGCCTCGCGGAGATTGACGGCGGGCGATTGTTCGTTGGTGCTGCGAAAGAGGAGTGCCATTTTCAGCGAGTAGGAAACGACGTGAGGAGTCTCATTCTTTTGCCGTTAAGTTTGAGACTCGTTACCTCGTCTCCTACGAAATGTGTTGCCGCTTCCATCACTCAAAACTTTCCACCCGGAACATCACCGGCTTGCCTTTCACGAACGGGAGTTTGGAAATTTTCGCCAGCGCTTTGCGCATCGCGGCGTTCGGCGCGTCGTGCAGCATCATGATCAGCGGCACGCTCTCGCCCTCGTGGCCTTCGGGTTGGATGACCGACGAGATGCCGATCTTTGCGGCGGCAAAGATGGCCGAGATTTTCGCGAGCACGCCGGGCTTGTCCACCACGCTGAGGCGGACGTAGTAACGTGAAACGATTTCGTCCATCGGCAGGACGCGGCCATTCTTTGCGTGCGCGACGAAGGGAGGCACACGAACTTTTCCGCCGAGCTTGAGATCGAGCGCCGCGTCTACGACGTCGCTCAACACCGCGCTGGCCGTGGCGTCTTTGCCCGCGCCGCGACCGTAAAACAAAGTGTCGCCCACGACATCGCCGCGCACGAAGCAGGCGTTGAACACGCCGTTCACGCTGGCGAGCACGTGCGCGTTCGGGATCAGGGTGGGATAAACCGACACTTGAATTGCCGATTTGCGATTGCCGATTGCCGATTTGGAAGCGGCCTGTTTGGCAATTCCGAGAAGTTTGATGGTATAGCCGAGTTGTCCGGCGAATTGCATGTCCAGCTTCGACACGTCGCGGATGCCCTCGGTGTGAATCGCGTGATGGTCCACCCAGAAGCCGTGCGCGAGCGACGCGAGGATGCCGATCTTGTGCTGCGCGTCCTTGCCATCAATATCGAGGTCGGGCGGCGTTTCGGCGTAGCCCTGCTTCTGCGCGTCGGCCAGCACGTCGGCGAAGTCCGCGCCTTCGTGCTTCATGCGCGTGAGGATGTAATTGCACGTGCCGTTGACGATGCCGTAGATCGCGGGGAACTGATTCGCGACAAAACCTTCGCGCAACGATTTAATGATGGGAATCCCGCCGCAGACGCTCGCCTCGTAATAAAGATTCGCGCCGCTCTTGGCAGCCTCCGCAAAAAGTTCCGGCCCATGCGCGGAAAGCAAAGCCTTGTTCGCCGTAACCACCGTCTTCCTCTGCGCCAGCGCGGCGAGAATCATTGTCTTCGCGATGCCGGTGCCGCCGACAAGTTCGATGACAACTTGAATCTGCGGATCATTGACGACTTCCTGCCAATCGGTAGTCATCAATGATTGCGGAATTGGGTAAGGCCGCGGTTCGTCGAACGCCTTCACGGCGATTTTGCGGAAGGCGAGTTCCACGCCAAGGCGTGCGGCCATGAGGTCGCCGTTCTGCGCCCACGCGTGATACACGCCGCTGCCCACCGTGCCGCCGCCGATCATTCCAAGGTTCACTTGCTGCATAAAATGGAGCGACAACTTGCCGACAATTCCGGCGGCGGACAATTCAATTCTCCAGTCGCATGGGCCGGCTACGGAAAATCATTCCGGTTTCAATTCCTGCAAAGCACGCCTGGCATCCTCGAACTCGGGCTTCAGTCTCAGCGCTTCGTTCAAATGCTGGATGGCTTCCTCGCGCCGGCCCAGTCGCGCGAGGGCAAGCCCGAGATTCTTGTGCGCCGCCGCGTCCTCCGGCGAAAGTTTCAGTGCCGCCTCGAAATGTTCGACCGCCTTTTCAAACTGCTGCTGCATGGCGAACGCGCCGCCGAGATTGAAATGCGTGCCGGCCTGGTCGGGTTTGGTTTTCAGCGAGGCCTCGTAATGCGCGATGGCTTCCGCGGTTTTGCCTTCCAGCAAAAGCAGATTGCCGAGGTTGCGCTGCGCCTCGGCGTGCGCGGGTTCGCGCCGGAGCACTTCGGCGTAGTGGGCCTCGGCTTCCACCAACCGCCCACGGGCCGCGAGCGCGACGCCCAGTTCGTAGTGCGCTTCAACCGACTGTGGCACAAGGCGCACGGCTTCGGCGCATTGAGCGATGGCTTCATCCAGTCGCCCGGCGCGTACCAGGGCTTTGCCAAACGCAATCCGCGTGGGCGCGCTCTTCGGATTGAGTTCGACCGCGCCCATCAGGCAGCCGATGGCAGTGGCGAGATCATTCTCTGTATTCAAGGCGATCAAGCCGAGGTGCAGCCAGGCGCGATGATTCATCGGATCGAGTTTCAAAGTTTTCTGAAAGCACGCGGCTGCGTTCGTGGGGTCGCCCTTGAGGATCAAAGCCATGCCGAGATTGTTCAGGGCCGAGGGATTGTTTGGTGTGAGGCGCAGGGATTCTTGAAACTGCACGATAGCTTCATTCACGCGCCGCACTCGAAGCAACGACGCGCCCCAATGATTGCGGGTCATCGGATTGTTGTTCGTCGCGCTCAACGCGCGGCACCACATTGATTCGCTGTCGCGCCAATGTCTGGTCTGGTTGTGCGCGGACCAGCCGAGACTGATAGCTAACGCAATCGCAACTGCGGACAGGAATTCTTTTCGCCAGCGCCAAGCCCGCGCCGCTTCGCGAATCAACAACGCCAGCGCGAGATAGATTCCGATGTGCGGCAGGTAAGTGTAGCGGTCGGCGTGCGCTTGCGTGCCGACTTGCACGAGGCCGATTACCGGCACGAGCATCCCGAG
>SCTL01000703.1 GCA_004297495.1 Verrucomicrobiota bacterium | reverse complement strand
AGAAGGTCGAGATCGCCGGCGCGGGCTTTCTCAATTTCCGCCTCAAGCAATCCGCGTTGGAAAACGCGCTGAACTCCGCCGCGCGCGGTGAGCATTTGTTTTTCGAGAAGGCGACGCCGCCGAAAACCGTCGTCATTGATTTCAGTTCGCCCAACGTCGCCAAGCCCATGCACGTCGGCCACATTCGCTCCACGATTCTGGGCGATTGCCTCGCGCGGCTCCTGCGGCTGCTCGGCCATCGCGTCGTGACCGACAACCACATCGGCGATTGGGGCACGCAGTTCGGCATGTTGCTCGTGGGTTGGAAACGCGAACTCGAAGTCGTGGCGCTCGAAACCGACGCCATCGGCGAGATGGAGCGCCTCTACAAAAAACTCAGCGCCGAGTGCAAAGAAAATCCCGCCACGCTCGAAGCCGCGCGCCAGGAGCTCGTGAAACTTCAGGGCGGCGACGAGGAAAATCTCCACATCTGGCACGAGATGATCCGGCTTTCACAGGCGCAGTTCGACACGATCTACGGCCGGCTCGGCGTGAAGTTCGATCACACGCTCGGGGAAAGTTTTTACAATCCGCGCCTGCAACCGCTCGTGGAAGAACTGATCGCCAAAGGACTCGCGCGCGAAAGCGAAGGCGCGCTGGTGATTTTCTTCGACGACATCCCCGCGCTCAAGGAACACCCCGCGCTCATTCGCAAGAGCGACGGCGGCTTCAACTACACCACCACCGATCTCGCCACGCTCGCGCATCGTTTGGAAACGTGGCAGCCGGATGAAATCATTTACGTGACGGACGGACGGCAGCAGTTGCACTTCCAGCAAATCTTCGCCGCGTTCAGAGCCTGGCAATCGGCAATCGGCAATCGGCAATCGGCAATCCCGAAGCTGGCTCACGTCTGGTTCGGCTCGATTCTCGGCGAGGACGGCAAGCCGTTCAAAACCCGCTCGGGCGAAACCGTGAAACTCGCCGACCTGCTCGACGAAGCTGAGAGTCGTGCCTTCGATGTCGTTAAGACAAAACAGCTCGAGCGCCTGGAATCCGAGCGACTACCGGAGAATCTTTGGCCGGAAATCGCCCGAGTCGTCGGACTCGGCGCGGTGAAATACGCCGACCTGTTGCCAAACCGTCAGAGCGACTACGTATTCAGTTGGGACAAAATGCTCGCTCTCTCCGGCAACACCGCGCCGTATCTCCAGTACGCCTACGCCCGCATTAAGAGCATTTTCCGGAAAGCAGAGGGAACGTCGAACATTCAACATTCAACATTCAACATTCAACTGGCCGCACGGGAAGAAATCGCGCTGGCCAAACATCTGCTCACGTTTGGACTCACGCTGGAAGCTATCGCGGAAGATCACCGGCCAAACTTCCTTTGCAATTATCTCTACGAAGTCGCAGGCAAGTTCACTTCGTTCTACGAGAACTGTCCGGTCTTGAAATCCGAAGGCGCGACGCGTGAGAGCCGTTTGGTCCTTTGCGACCTGACCGCGCGTGTGCTGAAACAGGGTTTGGAAATCCTCGGCATCGAAGTGCTGGAACAGATGTGAGCGAGACAAAGACCCTGTAGCGGCGCTCTATGAGCGCCGTTTTCGGCGGTCACAGACCGCCGCTACAATCAGACCTTGTGGACTTGGCGCTTGGATTTTTCCGTCCGCACCAGTTCAATAGCCCTGATGTTGGCCAAACGTGTCATCCCGTGCCTCGACGTTCACGACGGCAAAGTCACCCGCGGCGTCCAGTTCGGCGTCGCCGAACAGGGCGGCTTGCGTAACGTCGGCGATCCCGTCGAACTCGCGCTGCGCTACAACGAACAGGGTGCGGATGAAATGGTGTTCTTCGACATCACGGCCACGGCGCACGGTCGCGGCACGATGGTGGACGTGATCGAACGCGCGGCGGATCAATGCTTCATGCCGCTCACCGTCGGCGGCGGCATCAAGTCCGTGGACGATATGTACACGATGCTGCGCGCGGGCGCGGACAAGACCAGCATCAACTCCAGCGCGCTCGCCCATCCCGACCTCATCCGGCAGGGCGCGGAAAAATTCGGCAGTCAGTGCATCGTCGTTTCAATTGACGCCAAGCGCGTCGCGCCGGACAAATGGGAAGTCTTCTCGCACGGCGGCCGCAAATCCACCGGCCTCGACGCCGTGGAATGGGCCAAACGCGCCGTGTCGCTCGGCGCGGGCGAAATCGTGTTGAATTCGATTGATGCCGACGGCACGAAAGCCGGCTTCGATCTCGTCATCACGCGACGCATCAGCGAATCCGTGGGCGTACCCGTTGTGGCCAGCGGTGGCGCCGGAAGTTTGGAGCACATGGCCGAGGTGCTGCTTGAAGGAAAAGCTGACGCGGTTCTGGCCGCGAGCATTTTCCATTTCGGCACCTACACCGTCGGCGACGTGAAACAGTTTTTGGCGAAGCAGAACATTGCCGTGAGACTTTGACGCGGGAAGTCAGAAAAGGACGTTCTCGACAAACTTGGCAAGGTGGTCAGGCACTTTCCGATGCTTGCGCATCACCACAACAAGTTCCCTCGTAAACCGCTCCGGCAGTTGCAATCGTTGGAATGTGCGCTTCTGACCGTAAAGCGCCAACGCGCGAATTGGCACGAGGCTGACACCCATTCCGAGTGAGACGAGGTTGATGATGAGATCAAAATTGTCGAGCTGCATGGTCGGCTCGACCTGCCACCCTTGCTTTCTCATCCATGCGCGCAAGAGTTGTCCCGTGTTTGACTCCTCGTTGATGAGCAACCAACTCTGTTTGGTCATCCATCCGATGCGAGCCTTCCGACCACTCGGTAAACTGGAGAATAATTCTGCCGCACCTGTTGGAGCAATCAGTGTGAAATCATCGGCAAACTTGTGAGTGCTTCGAATCGTGCGCGGCAATCTTCCAGGCGGGCACAGCACTCCAAGGTCGATTTCATTGGCTTCGAGCGCCGATAAGATGTTGCTGCTGGGTTGATGTGAAAGCCGACAGGAAATCTGTGGCTGTCGCCGCAAGTTTGCGTGGAAGAAACCGGGCAG
This sequence comes from Verrucomicrobiota bacterium, assembly GCA_004297495.1. GTDB lineage: Bacteria > Verrucomicrobiota > Verrucomicrobiia > Limisphaerales > JADLHS01 > SCTL01. Next base: position 1,311 of record SCTL01000703.1, on the reverse strand, counting down.
GTAGGAGAGTCCGATGGTGCGCGACACGCTGACCCGGATTTCCTTCTTTGCGCCCCCAAACTCTTCGCGCAGTCGCTGGAGAGAATGTTCCACGTCTCCCAGCAACTTCGCTGATTCACGAAACAGGAATTCTCCCGCCGCTGTCACGCGCACGCTTCTAGTCGTCCGTTCCAGCAAATCCAGACCAAGACTATTCTCAACGCCTTGCATCTGCCGGGTGATCGCACTTTGGGTCAACCCCGCTATCTCCGCCGCTTTCGTGAAACTGCGGTGCTTTACGACAAGATGAAACAAATATAATTCGTAGAGATCGAACGGCGTCGTAGCCAGATACTCATGCATATCTAGCATCAGTGTATGTGACTAATGAATTTAACTCAATAACAAACACGAACTAAGGTCAGCACGCAGATGAAAAGAAAGGCAAACTATGGCAAACAAAACTGACCGACTCCCGGAAAATATTCCCGGCCCTTACTACGTTGATTCGTCATGTATCGATTGTGATATGTGTCGCACCACGGCGCCTGATATCTTCCGGCGGAATGATGATATTGGGTTCTCGGTCGCCTATCGGCAACCGTCAACGCCCGAGGAGTTCAAGCAAGCCGAAGAAGCACGCACTGGCTGTCCGACAGAATCCATCGGCAACGATGCCGCTGATTAGACCAATCCAGCAAACTTGAATTCGGCGGTGTTCCACATGAAGTTCACCGCCGAACATGAACGACCTGACCCAATCCCGCTGGTTTCCCATCGCACTGTTGTCCTGCTCGAATGTCTTCATGACGTTCGCGTGGTATGGGCATTTGAAATTCAAAAGCAAACCGCTCGTGCTGGCCATCATCGCGAGCTGGGGCATCGCGTTCTTCGAATACATCCTCATGGTGCCGGCGAATCGCTGGGGCAACTCGCATTACTCGGCCACGCAGCTCAAGATCATCCAGGAAGTCATCACGCTCACGGTGTTCTGCGGCTTCGCGATGCTCTACCTCAAGGAGACCATCCGCTGGAATCACGTGGCGGCGTTCGTGTGCATCCTCGGGGCGGTGGCGTTCACGTTTTTGCCGAAGGAATAATTTCAAGCACGGATGGACACGGATAGACACGGATGAAAGCAGGACTTGGTTCAAACGTGGGAACAAGGCTGGATTTTTCCCGTCGCCTCCGGCCATAGTGCGCGCGTGCGGAATTTCCGCGTCAACGAACACGCCCTGGTCCGCGACCTCCTCAAACGGACTTCGCGCTCGTTTTATCTCACATTGCGGGTGCTGCCCGGCGAGGTGCGCTACGCCATCGGTCTCGCGTATC